>JAWOKY010000084.1:0-6917 GCA_033853975.1 Thermodesulfovibrionales bacterium | reverse complement strand
TTTTTCCGAGAACAGGATGCTTCAGGTACTGCCGAGCTTCTTCCATGCTCTTGATCGAGTAACGCTTCGCCGTTGGACTGTACCCCAATCCGTCGATCTGCGGAAATATGAACCACATCCAGTGGGTCTGCTTCCTGCCGGCTTTAAGCTCTGCCAGCGCCCTCTCGTAGATGCCTTCCTGAGCGACCAGAAACCGCTTCAGATCATATGGATCGTCCTGATTCATTCTGTTCCTTTCTCGGCATTCCGTAAGGTCTTCAGGCGATGCTAAAACTTAGCCTCGACCTTGTCCAGAAATCCCGTGACGATGTTCAGATACTTCTCCGTTTCTTCAAGGTGCGGCATGTGTGAACTGTTCTCGAAGAGGACCCGGACTGATCCGGCTATGCCGCGATGGATGGTCTCTGCTATTACGGGCGTCGCCTCGTCGTATCTCCCGGAGAGTATGAGCGTCGGCACCTCTATTCCAGGTAAGCGGTCCACGATATCCCAGTCCCTGAGGCCGCCCGTGACGTAGAATTCGCTTGGGCCGAACATCGTATGGTAGACCTCCGGGTCCTGATTAAGTTTCTCGAAGGTCCTGTTGAGACAATCCGGCCATGGGTCGAGGCGGCAGAGATGCCTTCGGTAGAAGACCATCATCGCCTCCTCATATGCAGGATCATCTGTACTGCCGGCCTCCTCATGCTCCAACAAGACTCTTTGTACATCACGGGGCAATTCAGCCCGGAGACGGTTCGCCTCGTTCACCCATTGATGAATGCTTGCGAGCGAATCGGCAAGAACCAGGCTTGCCAGGCCCTTCGGTTTTCTCAGTGAATATTCCATCGCCAGCATGCCTCCCCATGATTGGCCGAGGATATGGAGGCACTCCAGGCCGAGTGCTTTCCGGACTGTCTCAAGTTCTTCGAGAAACAATTCGACTTTCCAGAGGGTGGGATCGTGCGGATGGTCCGAGTTGCCGGAGCCCAACTGGTCATAGAAGATGACACGCCGGCCGGTGGCTGCGATCGCCTCTAACGGTTCGAGGTAGTCATGGGTCGCCCCCGGGCCGCCGTGCAGACAGAGCAGCGGCAGCTTTCCCGGCAGTTCACAGTCACCGACGATGCGATACCATACCTTGAAGCCTCGGAACGGAACTACACCCTCTGTCGCTGCGATTTCCGGGTTCATTTCATAATCCATTTCTCTGTTTATTAAAAGATATAGGATCAAGTCAGGGTATGATCAAAATATACCAGCAAAGTGTGGCACGGGCAACTGCGACAGAAGCGAAAAACAAGACCTGAGCTGTGGAATATCCGTTCTCCTTTTCACTGTTGAACTTGCCTTTCGGCCATGCCAAAATGAAAAGAGAAACATTTACCATGGATACCGGCAAGACGAATGAAGAATTAAGCAAAGAACTCGAGGAGATGCAGCTGAAGTTCCAGGCGCTGGAGAGATGCCGCAGCGAGTTTCAGACCATCCGGGAAAGGTATGAGCATCTGCTTCAGTCTGCGCCTGATGCAATGATCTTTGTAAACAATGAGGCGAAGATCATACGCATAAACGCCCAGTTCGGAGACCTCTTCGGTTATACGGAAGAGGAACTGATCGGCAGGGACCTCCACGTCCTGATACCGGAGCGCTATCACAGCCGCCATCGCTCCAACGTTGTCCGCTATTTCGAACAGCCTCGTGCCCGTCCCATGGGCACAAACCTCATGATCTACGGCCTGAAAAAAGACGGATCCGAGTTTCCGGCGGACATAAGTCTGAGCCCTCTTGTGACAGAAGGTGAACTTTTCACCGTCGCTGCGGTCAGGGACATAACAGAGAGAAACAGGGCGGAAGAGGAAAGGCAGCACCTCCGGGACCAGCTCGCACAGGCCGAAAAGATTTCCGCACTCGGCAGGATCGCCGCCAATGTCGCCGACGAGATAAGAAACCCACTCACCTCGGTAGGCGGCTTCGCCCGAAGGCTGGCGAAGATAGCAGACACCGAGAAGGAAAGGGAGTACGCCTCGTTCATCACCTCAGAGGTCGGAAAAATCGAGGGCCTCCTGCGCGCGATCCTCGCCTTTTCCCATACAAGGAGCCCCCTTCTGGAGGACCATGATATCCATGGGATCATCGATGAGGCGCTTAAGCCCTGGGAAGAAAGGATGCAGCGACATACCATCGCGGTCAGTAAGAGGTACCCGGAAGCCGCGGTCGTCCATGTCGACAGGCTGCAGATCCGGGAGGCGATCGACTCTATCATCGCAAATGCGATCGAGGCGATGCCCGATGGCGGCTTGCTTTCTATCGAGACGGATCATGAGATAATAAGGGGCGCGCCCTATATCAGGGTAATAATCATGGACACAGGCAGAGGCATCCCTTCCGAAAAATTGGGGAGGATCTTCGAGCCCTTTTTCACCACAAAGGTCATGCCGAAGGGTGCGGGACTGGGCCTATCCATCGCAAAAAAGATAATAGAGGAAGAAGGAGGAATGATCAGGGTGGATAGTGCCGAAGGCGCGGGCACCACGGTCATCCTTCTTTTCCCAGAGGTCGGGACAGCGTGATCGTGCTGCCCTGACGTGTCTTACAGTATGTCCACCCTGAAACTCATAGACCCCTCAAGCACCGTAAATTCTATCTGCACGGTATGACCAAGATAGGAAGCCGGCGCTGGTACATCGTACCAGCCGACCTCTTCAAGGAAGGCCTTAAGATCGGGCGATGCGGAATCGACATCCACCTCACTCAACTCCCCTGCCGATCCGTACTTTAAACTGACAACGGCGGTGCCGCCATAGAAGCTTCGTGTATTCACCTCGAGGGCCTTGCCTATGAGGGTATTTACCGTTGCCCCTGCCTTCTGCCCGAAGATTTGTCTGTGAAGCACGAGGAACTGGTAATAGGCTTCCCGGCTGTCAGATCCCTTGCTCTGGTCCGGAAGTTTTTCGGGAATTCCAATCCGGGGCGCCTCGGCAACAGGTGCAGGTTTGTCTTCAGGCTCAGGAATCTTTTTTGGTTCCTCTGGAGGATTGTTTACGGCCTGATCTGACATGCTTGCCTCCTTATCAGGGGCAGGGGGCACGCTTGGAGGCGGGACCGGTTTATTGGCGGAGTCGGTAGTTCGAGGCAGAGTGCTGTTATTTTCCGCGGCAAGGTCGACAGAGATGATGTTGGGGAGGTTTCCCGAAAAGCCGGCTGTGTAACTTGCAATGCCAACCATGAGCAGGAATACAACCAGGTGAAAGAAGAAAGAGGATATTATTGTTTCTTTTAGATCCATGACCAGACTACTTTTTCCAGATTCATTATTATAACCGATAACCCTGAGATTAATGAAACAGCGACTGAAAAGGAGTTTCTCAGCAGGGGAAAATGCCGCCCGTGAAATCAGCGCCTGTATTCAGTTTCACTCCGCACTTCTTCGGTTCTGAGATAACGTCTCTGTATGGATTTAAGCCGACTTCCGAAGAAAAGAATTTTTCAGAGCAGACTTATTTTCCGGCCGGAGATGAGTTTGGTTGGGGCGTTGACTTTTGATTATGCTCATCAGCGGATTGTCTGGAAAAGCTGCCTTCATTTTAGAAGTAACCAGGATATGGTGTCAACCTGGTATAGCACAAAGACAGTTCAATGAAATCAGGATGGGAATTTTGGTCGGGGCGAGAGGATTTGAACCTCCGACTTCACGGTCCCGAACCGTGCGCGCTACCAAGCTGCGCTACGCCCCGTACAGAAAAAAAGCCGTACAGAAATAATAAGGGGCCGTAGCACGTAAAGTCAAGTCGACAGCCCAAAACCGCATCTGTTAAACTCTTGCAATGAACGAATATAAATCGTTAAGGATAAAAAGGATAAAGGGCAGCTCCAGCGAGGAGATTGCGGACTTCGTCGCAGTGGAAAAGAGGGTGCGGATTGCGGTAAACGGGAAGGCGGTTCTGAGCCTCTACTGCACCCCCCTCATGGTCCGGGAACTCGTCGTTGGAATCATCCATAACGAGGGGCTCATCTCTGGCGAATGGTGCGCAGAGAGGATGAGCGTCGAATACGGCGAGGAGATACTCGTCGATGTCCCGGCGGCAGGGGAATTGTCCGAAGGCGAAAGGACGATTACCTCCGGATGCGTCGGAGGGGTGAGCATCACGTGTCCTCTGCCTGAGGCGATGAAGTCCGACACTACAATTTTTACGGCCGAAAAGGTGAGGGGGGTCTTCAGGGAGTTCCAGTCAAGATCAGAGTCCTACAGGCTGACCGGCGGGGTCCACAGCGCAGCGATCTCAGACGGAAACATCCTGGTCGCCTTTGCAGAGGACATCGGCAGGCATAATGCGGTGGACAAGGTAATCGGGTATTGCATACTCGAAAATATTCCTTTCGAGGGAAAGATGATGCTTGCAAGCGGCAGGCTTTCATCAGAGATCATTCTCAAATGTTCCAGAAGCGGCATCCCTGTCCTTGTGAGCAGGGCCGCTCCGACGAGCCTCGCAGTCGAGATCGCCGAGTCGACCGGGCTGACTGTGGTAGGCTTCATGCGCGGCGACCGTATGAATATTTACACCGGAAAGCAGAGAATAACCCTGTAAGGCGTCTTGAGCACGTCCGACTTGTTTTTAGCAGCGACGGGTTTCTCATCTCTCCACGGGTCCCCCATCAAGCGGTAACGCAACGCTCTTCAATGCTGTTATCGGCCCGTATTTTCTTAGAATAGACATCTGCTCTTCATTTCGAACGAGAAGGGCCCCGGCAAATCCAAGGGAATTGATCGATATCCCCTCGAAGAACTCCTGTGACCTCGGCACAAGAAACATCCACTCACGAGTAACAAGAAGGCAATAAGGATCTGACTGTCTTTCTTTTCTGCCGGCAACGGGGACGTTCATTTTCACATATCGAAGCATGTCGACATAGAGGTCAAAGGTTCTCCTTGCGGCCTCTGCGGGGGATTTCATGATCCCGGGGGCAAGGCGGGCGACGACATGAAGAAAAGGAAGATCCGGTATTTTCCCAAGGCCCCCCTCGAATACAGTCGCGGCAAGAAGTGGCTCCATAGGGATCTGCGGTCCTTCCGGCGCGAGGGGTAGGGGGACGACCTGAAGGTGCTTATGGGACTGGCTTGCCCCTGCGGCCTCGCCTCCGTTATAGAAGCCGAGGCTTCTGTATTCCGAAAGGCAGGCCCAGAGCGCCTCGAAGTCCCCGATGGTAAGCATCGTCTCCTGGTTCTCGAATTCTCGCGTGACAATGAGGAGATGCCGTTCAACCACATTGAACTTGTTTAGGATGGCTACATGTGTGCCCGAGATGTCGGCGACAAAGAGGTCCTTCTCATAGGGCAGGAAAGGGTTTACCGCCGTGGCCGACTTTGTCTTTTCCTGATCTTTCAGGACGAGACTCTTCAGGATCCTGACGAAAAACCGCACTCCACCATCTTCGATGAAGTCGTATCCCGTAGGTACAGGAACGAGCGCTCCGATGGAAAGGGCGTGTTCCGTTGCCGCCGCCAGGGAGTCTTGCAATGTTCCTCTCTCAAAAAAGATCGTCTGTCTACTGTCCATTCCCGCTCACGTGATCAAGTCAGTAAGAAAAGGTACCACAAATACATCAAAACCTCAACGTAACGGCCGTCATGCGGGGGAGAAGCTTATGCTGGCCGGCCTGGGACCCTGCCTTTTCGTGGCTGGTCCCCGCCTGGAGAAGGTATATTTTCTTGACAAATTGTATTTCTTTGGGTTAGTTTAAAAAGTTTTGAAGTTTCCTCGGCCGTTTCGCTCGTGTCTGCACCTGAGTGCAATCATGGAGAGGATGAACGATAAGGAAGTTGCGTGCATAACGACGGTAACGCAGAGGTTTTCATAAAAAGAGAAATCTGAAAGGAGGATATGCAATGGCTGAGAAGGGAAAGGGAAAGTCAAAGACCGACGTTTCTGCCCGTGCGGAGAACAAGGGCAGAGCGCAGATCTGCAGCAACTGCGGCAACAAGATCGAGGTCGTACTCGCTGTTTCCGCATCGGGGAAGAAGAAGATGCGGCGCATCTGCTGCCAGAGCTAATCTATGTGCTGCGGCGGCTCAAGCGGGCCGCCGTAGCATCCTGTCTTTGCCTTGATCATTGAACCGCCATGCTCGCGGTACTTTTCAGGCTACCTTCTTGAGGATGCTCTCTATCACGGCTTCGTCTTCGTGAATGGCAACCCTCAGCTCCCGTTTATCGGTCCTTACCCTTGCATCTTTCAGTTCATCTTCCTCATCCTGAAGGGCCTTTTTGAGCATCGCCTTCTGAATCTCATCGAGTTCAAGCACCATAGTTATTCACCTCCGCCTGCTGCCTCCCCGGAACCTGCCGGCGAGACAGGACCAATATTTCCATTTCGTCCAATTTCAGCTTATAACGCCGATTAGGGGAATGCAACGTCGAAACTCTGGTAATTTCGGCCATTTGGAGTGTTTATGGCGGTTGCCGGGTGAATGCTGATGATAATCATATCCCCCGTCTTCATTTATCTTTCTGCTGTTATCATTGCGGTGGGGGAAAACGCATACAAAGGGCGGGGCAGGGCGCCGGTCATGGCGTCCTCGCGATCTCTTTGCAAAATAAAAAAGGCCCGCAGTTCTGCGGGCCTTCTATTTTAATCCGGCGGCTACCTACTTTCCCAGGACCTTGCAGTCCAAGTATCATCGGCCATGGAGGGCTTAACTTCCGTGGTCGGAATGGGAACGGGTGTGGCCCCTCCGGCGTTACCACCGGAAACCTTAATTCCAAGCTCAATACTATAACATCAAAGAGCAGACTTTTGCAAGTCTTTTTGCCTGTTTTTTTGACAACAGGAGGGAAATGAAATAAGGGTCAAGACGCACGGTCTATTAGTACTGGTCAGCTGAATGCATTACTGCACTTACACCTCCAGCCTATCGACGTGGTAGTCTACCACGGACCTTC
>JAWOKY010000083.1:0-6173 GCA_033853975.1 Thermodesulfovibrionales bacterium | reverse complement strand
AGCTGCTTTTTACAATATAGGCATTTGCTCCCACGTCGATGCCGTGCTCCCGGTCTTCGCGTGACTCAAGTGCCGTCACCAACACCACCGGCAGTTCGGCAAGTTTCTTCTCCGACCGGATCTTCACCGTGAGGTCGAAGCCGTTCATCCTCGGCATATCCACGTCCGAGACTACCACATCGAAAGCCCCGGTCTTCAGCGCGGTGAAGGCATCGACACCATCTACGGCGGTCTGCACGTCATAGCCCGCCGCTTCGAGAATGTTTCTCAGCAGCGTCCTCGCCGTGACAGAATCTTCGACCACGAGCACGGACTTCGCCTTTTGAGGTCCCTCAGTGACCGCTTTCAGACGAGTTACCTCTTTCGCCTGCAAAGCCGACCTTACGAGGTCCGCGACGTTGACGACGGGCGCAAGCCTTCCGGTGCTGATCACGGCTGCTCCCGCAATATTGCGGACACGCGACAGTTGCGTGCCGAGACCCTTGAGCAGAACCTCCTGCTCATGGAGCACCTCATCCACCTCGAAAGCCATTCGATTTTCCTCCGGGCCTGCGATGACGGTCTGGACGGACTCATTCTCTCTTTCTCTCTTTTCATTGTGCACAAGCTCAAGGACGTCTGAAAGGTTCACAAGGGGAATCGCGCGGCCGTCAAGTGAAAGCGTCTTCCTGTTCTCAACGGTCTTTATTTCATCCTTTCTCATTTTCACCGTGCGTTCTATATCCGAGGTCGGAAAGACGATGATATGCTCCCCCAGCCTGACCGGAACCCCCCTGAAGGAGGCAATGGTCAGGGGAAGAACGACCCTCACTGCCGTCCCATGGCCAGGACTTGATTCGCACGACACAATGCCCCCGAGCTTTTCAACCTTTTCTCTTACGATCGCAAGCCCGAGTCCTCTTCCGGAGAGATCCGTGATAAGAGGACTGGTGGTGACCCCGGAAACAAAGATCGTCTGCAACAGTTCTGCTTCGTCAAGATCCTTCGCCTTCTCTTCGGAAACGGTGCCCGTCTTAACGACTGACGCCCTGACTTTCGCCGTATCGACGCCGGCGCCGTCATCGCGCACCACGATTTCCGCCTTCTTCCCTTCCAGGTGAGAGACCGTGACGGTAATGGTGCCGGTCGGGGACCTGTTCGTTCTGAGCCTTTCGTCCGGCTTTTCGATGCCATGGTCGATACAGTTCCTGACCATGTGAATGAGAGGGGCTTTCATTTCTTCGAGAATACGTCTGTCTATCTCGATATCTCCTCCGTGGACAACGAGCTCCGCCTGCTTCCCCTGTTCGTGGGAAAGGTCCCTGATGATCTTGGGCAGAATATTGAGAAGCTGCGAGAAAGGCAGCATCGACACGTTCCTGGCTTCCTCCAGAATGGAATCGAGCATGACCGCGATCGACCTCTGGTCACGTGCGGCCGACTTCTCAAAGGCTGAGAGTTTGGCGCGGACCGACTTTGTCGATTCGGCCTGGTACTCCATAAACTCGAAAAGCTTCCGTGCTGAAGCTCCTTCTTTCCGGTGCCCGCCTTTTTCCATGCCCCCCAAGAAAGACTCGACCCTGCGGAGGGAGGGACGGATTTTGGTCCACTTATTCGCCATGGAGTCGACAATTTCTTCGATCTCTCTCAAGCCGGAGACGTGTCGCCAGAGAGCCTGTTTGGCGGAGAGAAGCTGCTCCGCCTGGAGAAGCAATGAATCGAGCTTTGTTTTGGATATCCGCGCAGTCTCCTCCGTATGACCCCGGACCGGATGGTCGGGCGACGAAGGCGCTTCAGCGCGCGAAGTCGACGGTCTTTCTCTCACGGTCTCACGTGATACCCCGGCTCCTTCAGATTCGGACGCGACTTCTTTCACAGGAGGCCCTGCCTGAACAACCTCCTCGGTCCCCACTTTCTGAACGAGGTCCCTGATTGAATCGACGGTCGTATGAAGGGTGTCGAAAAGGTCCGGTGACACTGAAATTGTCTTTGCCTTGAGGTCGGCGAAGACTCCTTCAAGAGATCTGCAGAGGGACTCTATCCCGGAGATGTTCACCGCCCTCGCCGCCCCTTTCATGCTGTGGGCCTCCCGGAAAATCCTCTCGACGATGCCGATTTGTCTTTCGGACTCCGGAATTTTCTCCAGCTCGAGAAGGCCGGACGTGATGGCCCTCACATGCTCTTCGGCCTCGGCCTTGAAAGTGGCGAGAAGTTTCTTGAGAAAAACCGCGTCCTTGTCGTTCATCCGTTCCGCCCTACCCTATCCCTTATACTGTTCAACAAGTTGTTTCAGCTTCTGCCCGAGTTCGTGCAGGTTCTGGGCCACGGTCTCCGTCTGCTTGGTCCCGGTTACATTCTGTTCACTCGCCTGCTTTATGTTTTCCATGGCCTGAACGATCTGGTCCATCCCGACGACCTGTTGCCGGCTCGACGCCGCAATCTGGGTCGATGCCTGGGCTGCTTCCATGATACTGTCCGCAAGAAGACGTATCGCCTCGCCCGCCGCTGTCGACTGTTTGACACCGGCTTCGACTGCCTTGCTTCCCTGCTCGGTCGCCATCACCGCTGAGTTGGTGGCCTTCTGTATGTCCATCAGAATGGCCCTTATCTGCCCGGTGGCAAGCTTCGATTGCTCTGCAAGGCTCCTCACTTCCTGCGCGACAACATTGAACCCCTTTCCCTGCTCTCCCGCCCTTGCCGCCTCGATCGCGGCGTTAACCGCAAGGAGATTCGATTGCTCGGCGAGGTCATTGACCGTTGCGATGATCTCCCCGATAGCCTGGCCCTGCTCGCTCAGTCTGACGATGCTCTCTGCGATTGACTCCATCTGCTCCCTGATGCGGCTCATAAGTTCGATCGACTCCTCAACCGATCTTTTTCCCCCCTGGGAGGACTGTACAGCCTTCTGTGCTATGTCGGCCACGTACTGCGCCTTTTGATTCGAAACCTGGGCGGTCTGCTTCACCTCCTCCACTGTGGCAGTCGTTTCGCTCACCGCAGTTGCGCTTTCGGTCGCGCTCGAGGCAACCTGAGTCGTTGTGGTCAGGATCTCTCCTGCAGCGGGCGCCAGCACGTTGACAGATTCCTGAACCTCCTCCAGAATTCGCCTGAGGTCTCCTTCCATCCTCTTCCGCTCGGTAATGTCGCGCGCTGCGGCAAAGACGCCCTGCATTTTTCCGGACCCGTCCGCATACAGGCTCGCGTTGTAAATAACGTCCATCGTGCGGCCTGAGGCATGACGGAGAGTGAGCGGATAGTCTTTCACAAAGCCGAGACTTATCACCTTCCGATAGCCCTCTCTCGCCCGGTCCGGCTCGGCAAAGTAGTCCGAAAAGTCACTGCCCACAAGATGCTCCCGCGAGACACCGGTGACCGTTTCGGTCGCCTTGTTCACATCGGTTATCTTTCCTTCCGGACTTATGGTGACGAGGGGATCGAGGCTTGCTTCGAGAAGGCTGCGAGTATACAGTGATGCCGCCTTCAGCTCCTCTTCCATCCGCCTGCGCTCGCTCACATCCCTCGCTGCCGCAAAGACCCCTGTAACCCGGCCTTCGGAGTCCTTATACACCGAAGCGTTATAAAGAACGTGCGTCAAACTTCCATTTGCATGACGGACCGTCAGAGGGTAGTCGGTGACAAAACCCTGATCGAAAACACGCCGATAACCTTCACGGGCTTTTTCCGGCTCTGTAAAATAGTTCGAGAAATCGGTCCCGAGGAGACCTTCCCGGGAGACACCCGTCACCTTCACAGCCGCTTCATTCACATCGGTAATCTTGCCTTCGGGGCTTATTGTTACAAGAGGATCAAGACTCGCTTCGAGAAGGCTCCGGGAATATGACGATGCAATACGGAGCTTTTGCTCAACCTGTTCACGCTCTTTTGTGATCCTGTTCATGAAGAAGGCGATCAGAGCGCCGACAGCGAGGGCAGCCGCTCCCAGGAGAAGAAACAGCAGGACAGCTCGGTCAGCTGCACGCCTTGACGTAAGGACGTCATTTTCAGCGTTCTTTTCAATTCGCGCGATCAGACCGTTGGCTATTTCCCGCATCTGCTGGCTCCGCTCTGCCTGGACGCCCAGAGCCAATGCCTTTGCCTCTTCCTTCTTGCCGGCCGTGATCAAAGGGATTACTTTGTTAACCATCGTCTCCCTGAATGCGTACCTCAGCTCGATAAATGCCTGGAGCTTAGGGAAAAGGACGGGGTCACCTTTGAGGACCGCCGTGACCCTGTCAAGGTCTTCGTCGACCTTCTTGGTCCGCTCCTCGATATCTTTCCTCCTGATCTCGCTCACCGAAGGATTATCCGTGATCAGCATTTCCATGATGCCCGCCTGGATGGCATTTTGGTTCGAGCGGATGCCCTTCAGACCAACGGCTTCTGTAAAGTCTTCGCGATAGAGATGGTCATTCACCCTCATCATAGCCGTCATATTCACATAGGCGGAGATGACCACTGCCGCCGTGATCGCGATTATCAGAAAAAGGCCGAGAAAAAACTTGCCTCTCATCGCCCTGTTTGCGGATGAATTCATAGCGCTCCTCCTTTATTGCGATGTCCCGGGTTCTCTTCAAACTTCTTCATTGACTGCAATCCCTTTATCCGACAGGAGCCTTTCACCGTCGAGGACAGCTATCCTGTCGCCCGTGATACCCTTCAAGTAATCTTCCCTTATTCCTTTTAGTGAAGCGAATGACGGCTGCACCGCATTCATCGGCGTCCTTAGAACGCCGATGATCGCATCGGCAAGGATGCCGAACTCCATGTGCCCGGAAGTGAGGATGATGACCTTGTTGAGGTCGCCGAGCCCCCTCTCGGGAAGGCCGAAGAACTTCTTTATGTCTATTACGGAGACTATCTTGCCGCGCACATTGATGATCCCCAGCACAAAATTCGGGGTGCAGGGAACATAGGTAAGGTCCCTCAGGGGGCATACTTCACGCACGTATTTGGACTCGACCGCATACTTTTCGTATGCGAGAAGGAACTGGAGTACCTCCATATATTCCCCTTCTTCTCCTGCCTCCTTCTCCCTCGCAAGTGTCTCGGCCCTCTTTCTGAGAATTTCCTTCTTCTTTTCCGGGTCCGGCCTCCACCCGATTTCAACCGCGACCCCCGCGGCCTTTATCCGGCGGCGTACCTCTTCCCAATCGATAACGCCGCGAGGTTGCCCTTTCAGGAAATCTCTCCTCTGTTTCACGCCGCCCTCTCCTTCAGCCTTGTCGACCTGATGACATCAAGCAGTCTCCCCGCGGTCAATCCCTCCGACTGCTCGATCACAGCCTCGTGCCGGCAACGGGCGAGAAGCGTGCTCGCGTTTTCAAAATTTCTTTCCGCCTCTCTCAGTCTTCCCTGACGCCGGCTGAGGTTGCCCAGCGTGAAATAGGCAAGCACAAAATCCCGGTCAAGATAGAGGGCCCGCTTAACCGATCTGATCGCATCTTCGAGTTCGCCCCGCTCCTGCTGAATGGTCGCCAGAAGATAATAATAGAACGGGTTCAACTTGTCCGAAGTGATCGCGTTCCTGACGCACGCGAGGGCATCATCCAATTTGCCTTGATTGGCATACACTCTCGAAAGGAGCGCCATGGCCTCCGCATGGGCGCGACCGTCCGACAGAAATTCCTCAAGTCTCTTCTCGGCTTCCTCATAACAGCCCGACGCATAGAGCTCTCTTGCTTCATCATAAGATGAGCACGGCTCAATTCCACCCGCTTCTTTTGGGCTGCTCACAGGAACCGGCGGAGCAGCGGGGAATGCGGCTTCGGGAAGTTGCCGGTCCGCGTCTGCAGGTTGTGCCACTTCTCTTACCGCTGCATGCCCCGGGACGGGGATTGCTCTCTCATTTTCCCGAACCTTCCTCAAGGTCTTCCTGTAAAAAGTCGCACCCTGGAATTCAATCGGCTCAAACTGCGAGAACAGCTTCTGCGACAACTCGCTCGGGCTGACTATGAGCCATCCTCCGTCCACGAGACAGTGAAATAGCTTCCGTACCACCTTTTCTTGCTGCTCCCGAGTGAAATACATGAGGACATTGCGACACAGGACCAGATCCATGGCGTTGGTGTCGGTCAGGAGCGAGGGATAGGCATTTTCTGCAAGATTGTGATATGAAAAAGTCACCATCTCTTTGATCCCGGAGAAGATTTCGAAACGACCCGCCTGCGTTTTACTGAAACACCTTTCCTTTACCC
>JAWOKY010000082.1:0-3885 GCA_033853975.1 Thermodesulfovibrionales bacterium | reverse complement strand
CCCGTAAGCCTTGCCGCACCGCCTCGATCGGCCTTCCTGCCGTCATGAGGTAGCGTTTCGAGAGAAGTTTTCCGTCGCTGTCGATCACGGCCACGTTCGTGCTGATGGAGCCGATGTCGATCCCCATGTAGGCCTTTACCCGCTGACCTTGGTCGGCCAGGGGCTGAACCACATCCATCGTATCTTTGATGTGTCGCTCATGGAACGCATCGTCGTCCTGAAGGAGCGGCGGATGTCCGGTGGTCGATTCCCCTGTCCCTTTAAGGTACTCTTCCAGGGCTTCTAGCCTGAATGCGGCGCCGTTTCCATCGTCCCTTGCTTTCAATGCCGCGCCCAACGCGCCCATAAAGGCGTAGTCAGGCGGCACAAAGAGCTCGTCGAGCGAAAGCACCTCCCGGAAGGCACTCACCATGCCTTTATTGGCCGCCACCCCTCCTTGGAACGATACCGGCGGTACGATGCTCCTGCCGCGGGTGATGCTGCCCTTGAAGTTTCTGGCCACGGCAAAGCAGAGCCCGGACACGATCTCCTCCACCGGCGTGGCGATCTGCTGCAGATGGATCATGTCGCTCTTGGCGAACACGCTGCACCGGCCGGCGATGCGCGGCGGTTTCCGCGACTTGAGCGACAGGTCGCTGCACTCCTCGATGGAAAGCCGCAACCGCTCCGCCTGCTGGTCGAGAAAGGACCCCGTTCCGGCCGCGCACACCGAGTTCATGGAAAAGTCCTTCACGCCCCCCTCGCCCAGCAGGATGAGTTTGGAGTCCTCCCCGCCCATCTCGATGATCGTGCAAATATGCGGATACTGCTTCCTCGTTGCGTATGCCTGCGCGACGATCTCGCTTATCGGTTCGACCCCCAGTATCTGCGCGATGAGCTTGCCTGCAGAGCCGGTGACAGCGAGAGCGCAGCCTCCTCCCGCGCCTGCTTCTCGGAGAATATCGGCCGTCACCGGAAGCGGACGCCCCCGGTGCTTCCGGTAATATCTCTGCTGCGCTGTTCCTGCAGCGTCAAGAACAACAACCTTAACGCTCACCGAACCTGCATCAAGTCCTATGATCTTCATGGTCGAGCCCCCTCCGATCATTCTAGCAAATAAATTCCTCCCGCGTCCATTTTCTTCATCGTTGAAGCGACCTCCCCCCTCAATTAACCGTTATTGTGTTAGAGATATGAGGATCCCCCTATCATGCCGACAGAGAATGGCTCCTGAGGCCGTCCAGCACAACTCTGATGCTCACCGAACCTGCATCGAGTCCTATGATCTTCACGGCCAAGATATCCCCTCTGTGAAACAAACGAAATCCTCACCTTTCATCCCGACCTTCACCGGCTGGGACACTGATCAGGATGAGAGGTGTATTGACGTTACTGGATCGCCGCTTCAAACGCGTCGGCAATGGCCCGGTATCCTGCGTTGGTCGGGTGCACCTGGTCCGGCGCTGCGTCGTGACGTTCGATCAAAAGAAGCCCCTTCCGCCCGTCGAACGCGCTGTAGACGTCTACGACCGTCACGCCGAAGGCCTGGGCGATCTGGGAAATGATGTTGTTGAACACGGGCACGATCTGGTCCGACCCGGCGATCTCGGGCACGGAGTACTGGTTGCTGACGTAGATCCGTGCGTCGGGCAATGTCGAACGCAGCTTGTACAGGATCTGCTGAAAGTTGATCGCGAAGTTATTCATCACCTGCGCGGGGTCGGCCCCCGCCATAATGGCCAGAAGATCATTCCCTCCCACGGTGAGCGTGATCACGTTCGGGTGGAAAAGCGAGACCTGCGGAACCTGGTAATCGAGCACGTCTTTGCTCGTCGCGCCCGGGACCGCTGCGTTGCAGAAGAGTGTGTTCGGAACCGTGTCGAAAGCCCCTTCTTGATACAGAAGATAGACGTACCCCTGCGTTGCCGGCAAAGCGCCGTAACCGGCAGCGATACTGTCTCCGAGAGCCATGTACCTAGTGTGCTGATCCAATTGCCAGGGCAGCTCAGCCTGTGCCGTGAACGGCAGAATGCTCAATACCAATGCGACAACCAGCAAAGAAATCTTTTTCATAAT
Source organism: Thermodesulfovibrionales bacterium (assembly GCA_033853975.1). Taxonomy (GTDB): domain Bacteria; phylum Nitrospirota; class Thermodesulfovibrionia; order Thermodesulfovibrionales; family UBA6898; genus JAWOKY01. The sequence goes on along the minus strand of JAWOKY010000082.1, from coordinate 1,830 downwards.
ACAGAACCCTCCTTGGAGTTAAATTGAACTGCTTACGGCTTCTTACATTAGCAATCCGCGTGCCGGATCGAGACATCCGGTGTCGTATCTTCAAGATGTTGTAAATACAAATAACTACACAAATGTCTAAAGAAACATCGCATCGAAGTGCGCATCGCGCTTCCTGGTAAAAAGTGGTGACTGTGAAAACTGCTGCAAAGTCCCGAGTTTGTACCAACTCGTTTGGGTGTAATGTCAAAGTCTTGCAGAGGAGAAGACGCAGAGGTTCTGATGCTTTCAGGCTTCCGGCCTTAAGTCCCCGTTTAAGGTTTTGGTTCGATCGTCAAGATTGAATCAGCCGGAAACTTTTTTACAGCCGGTGATGCTTTGTCCAAACAGCATCACCTGAAATTCTTCAAAACCCGGCATTGATGATCGGCGCAAAGAAAACGGAGCTGGGAAACCTGCCCCAGACGACATTGACAGCGCCGATCTGGAGCCCCTTCAGATTTTTGCATATATTGATGATCCCGGCCTGAACGCCATCTACATCCTTGTCAACGTTATTAAGGATTCCTATCTGAAGGCCGTCCATGCTCCCCTTTGCAACGTTTATAAATGCCAGTTGTATGCCCTGCGCGTCTCCCGCGCCGTTAAGGACAGCGGAAACTTGGAGGCCGTTCATCGAATGCCCGGCCAGGTTTAGAAAGGGGCTGATCTGGAAGCCGTTCAACGACTCCGTCAGATTGGTGATCAATCCGGTCTGGACGCCATTGACCGCTGAGTCTTGACGGGCCTTCGCATCATTATAGAGAGGAAAACAACCATGGGAGTTGGCGAGAGTGGCGATGAGACAAAGTGGGATCATTACCGTGCCAACAGCGCCTTCAGCAGCGGACACGCCGTTAGCCAGTCCAATCTGAAAACCGTTCAGTTTCTGCGCCTGGTTAAACAAGGCCATCTGAATGCCCGTGACTTCACTCTGGTAATTCTGATTACTGAAAAGTGCGACCTGGATGCCCCCGAAAGACGATTTATCATCATCATTCGCCAGGCCGGCTACTTGAAGTCCGGTAAAGGATGCTTCATCATGATCGTTCACCAAGCCCGCTATCTGAAAGCCGGTGAAAGGGGCTTTGATATTCGAATTGACGAGGCCGGCTATCTGTACCCCCCAGGACTGCGCCGACGGTGCTTCCTCAAGACCTTTGAGCCGGTTCGCTATCCCGCCGATTTCAATCCCCCTGAGTTCTCCGGCAGCGTTCATAAGACCGGCATCGAGTCCCCAGACGGCTTTATTGTCCCCCCACAATAAATTCAAACGGGTGCCGCAAACAATGTCTTCCCTCGGAACAAACTGAGCCGGCGTCACCAAGGATAGCTGAAAAGGGTGGCATCCCTCGGCAAACGCCGATCCTGGCGAAAGATTCATGATGAGGCCGAGCATGCCTGCACAAATAACCGGCAAACGCCTCCGTTGTAAGAATTGCAAAGCTTGGCAAATATCGTCAATGGACATAGGTTTTCCTTAGTTACTGCTTCAGGTCCTTTCAAAAGCAATTCGCATGCCGCACAAAGCGGCAGGAATGAAATCATCAATTTTGTGAAATAACGGGTGCTTAAAGCGACACTGGAAAGATGGCTTGCTTAGGGCTGTAAACGACACTGCGCACTTGAGGTCAATCACCGGGAACAGACGTGCACAGTGCGAGACTATAGGCCGTATTCTTTTATCTTATTCTGAAGGGTGCGGCGGCTGATGCCGAGAAGCTCGGCCGCCTTGGTGCGGTTCTGGCTGGTTTTGTTCAGGGCATCAATGATCATTTGTTTTTCCGAGGCGCTTGAGATCTC
>JAWOKY010000081.1:0-6099 GCA_033853975.1 Thermodesulfovibrionales bacterium | reverse complement strand
AAGCCGGGTATCGATAGTTGCCCGGAATAGGGGTAAAACAAAGATCGCGGGATCGTCGCAGTGACGGTCCCGCTTCCTTTTTTTCCAGAACATATCCCCTCCAACCATGAGCACAGCGCCAGGGTACTAAAAGCGCCTGCCAGGGCCGTTGATGCATGGTATCCCCGCAGGGAGGATTACCTGTGAATATCTCCGGTGCAACATTTTTTTTCGCGACTTCATCGAGCGCATGTGAAGAGCCGATCTGCTTTTTATCGACCCGGACAACAGGGAAAGTCAGATTGGGCTAGCGCTTTGGACATTCCCACAAATCGATTGCAACACGCGCGGGAATCTGCGGGTCGTATTTCACCGGAACAACACGACCGGGCTGAAAGGACGGTACGTCGAGCCGGGACACAAGGGCCTTTGTGTGAGCCTCATATGAGTTACCATCCGGCGTAGCGACAAGAAGAACGAACTCGACAACCGGATCGTTGTTAATCGTGGTTCCTGTATCGATCAGCCGCACGATCGTGGCCGTAGCCGGCTTGCCGATCGCGAGGATCTCGCAGGATTCCTTGCGGCCGCTGAAGTTATCGAGAACCGTTGCACACCCGAACGTTCCGATAACCCAGGCCAGTGCAGCGACCCGGCACAGGTCGTGAAAAAATCCTCCGGACAGTTTCATCGTAATCCCTTAGGCACTATTATACACAATTCGTCCCTTTGCGGTGCTTTCGTACAGGAAGGGTATCACGGTCGCGGGAAACAACCTGTCAGAACTTTCTGTTAAACTGTTAAATGGTCGACATGGAACTGAAAAGAATTAATTCCCGACGTTTAATTCGTCATTGGGTCTCTCTCATACTCTGGATGGGTTTTATTTTCTGGCTGTCTACAGATACATTTTCATCTGAACACACCGCCTCAGTGATCGCTCCCCTGCTGCATTTTATAATGCCGTCGCGTTCTGCACAGGAAATAGAGATACTCCATAATGCTATCCGTAAGTCTGCTCACATGATCGAATATTTTGTCCTTGGCATCTTATTATTCGGGTTATTCGGGGCATTTCCGGGCATGATGACTAAACGGAAGCTGAGAAGATGGGCCGTCATTTCATTTCTTGTCGTAGTCCTTTATGCCTTAAGTGATGAGTTTCATCAGTCATTTGTGCTCTCGCGGGAGCCTTCGCTCCGGGATGTCGGGATCGACACCATCGGGGGCGGTCTCGCCCTGTTCGAATACCTCCTTTTCTATCGTCCGAAAGGGGACGACGGGCGCGGCCGGAGGTCTGCAGACTGATTGGATTGTCGAATTCTGTTTGTGAATGGCAGCAAAGTCCCTCTTTTTCATGCCTGACGGGATAGAGTACTTCTTTCGGTCAGAAGGGCAGGATCTGCTGATTGAACCACATGGGCAATAAAAAAGTGGTGTTTGCCCTCTCATTATCAGCGATTTCGGGTAGGGCTTTTTCTTAAGACTTTTCAGGGTCTTAAGTTCGGTCTCAACCCCAAATCTTGTGCTGATTCTGAGAGGAGCAAAACCACCACTACTGTTGCCCGCTCCTTGATTCCTTTATACGCTCATCGGGAACGATTGTCAACTGCTATTTTTTTCATATGTTTTCTGATGCCAAAATCAGGGTAATAGCGGTCAAAAGAGGATGGATTCCCGCTGCCGGTGCTGAATACGTTGGCTCGCCATCAGCAGCCTTGACGCGATCAAACATTCTGCTATGCTTTAAGTAACGAATACTCTGAAGGAGGTACATGATCATGATTATTGAAGTAAGCCCAGTGGAACAGGACCTGTTGAAAAAGATCATCGATTCCTACCTGTCTGAGTTGAGACTCGAAATCGCGGCGACTAAACGCAGTACCTCTCCCCTCCACGAGGAGGAGGAACTGGTAAAGGAACTACAGAGAAAAGTATCTGAACTGAAGTAAGCCATCAGCTTTTGTGTCTTGTGTCAGGCCCCTGCGTGCGCCCCGCCTGGCCACAGGAAGGGCTAACAGTGAGTACTTACGTCCTTAAATTTCACCAATAGCAACACCGGGTGTCATTTGCTATGATTCCTGCAGGAGCGGGAACGAGATAAAGGAGTCCGGATATGGCCATACGCGCGTTACAGTTCTTCTTTCCTGGCATTGTTGCCGTCTGTATGGGAAGTCTTCTCTGCGCCTGCACGTCAGGTAGTAACGCAGCCGGTGCCGGCGGTTCTGTCCTGGAGCATCACAACAGCCCGCAGCGCAACGGGGTTTACATTGATTCCACCCTGACAAAGACGTCTGCTGCAGCCTTTCACCTCGACCCGACGTTTAAGGCGCAAATTCGCGGAGCCATCTATGCCCAGTTGCTCTACGTCGCAGGCGGCGTCAACGGAAAAGACATTGTTATCGCAGCCAGCGAGGAGAACAATGTAGCAGCCTTCGACGCTGCCACAGGTAAAACGGTCTGGACCCGCCACCTCGGGGATCCCGTGCCGTTGTCGCAGCTAAGATGCGGGAATATCGATCCTCTGGGCATCACCGGAACGCCGGTCATCGATCTGCCTTCGCGCACGATCTTTCTCGATGCCATGACAACCCCCGATCGCGGCAAAACCAAGAAGCACCTCGTCTTTGCTCTTTCACTCGCAGATGGATCCGTGCGTCCTCACTGGCCTGTCGACATCTCGGCAAAGGTGACCTTCCGAGGAAGGGCCTTCGATTCTTCCCTGCAGAATCAACGCGGAGCGTTGGCATACGCAGGAGGAAGTGTCTATATCCCTTACGGCGGACATTACGGCGACTGCGGCCGCTATCACGGCTGGCTTGTAGGTATCCCCGCATCAAACCCGTCCGTGCCGAAGGCCTGGGCAACGGCAGCGCCCGGCGGCGGAAGTTGGGCACCCAGCGGCGTAGCCTCGGAGAATGGAGCGCTTTTCATTGCGACAGGAAATACGTTTGATGCAACGACATGGGCAGGGGGCGAGTCGCTCCTGCGATTCAGTGCAGGTCCCTTTTTCAGCGGCAAACCGGCCGATTACTTCACTCCTGCCGACTGGCGCACGCTCGATGGCTTTGATCTCGATCTGGGCGGTACCGGTCCTGTAATCGTCGACTTGCCCGGCTCCAGGCCCTCCAAGCTCCTTATAGGTCTTGGAAAAGACGGTAAGATTTATCTCGTCGACCGGACAAACATGGGAGGAGTCGGCCATCAGGTAGTTGCTGCTCGAGTGGCGAGAAATGCGATCATCGGCGCAGCAGCTTCATACACCACCGCACGGGGCACCTATGTGGTCTTCAAGGGGGAAGGCATCAACTGTCCGGCAGGCCGGTCCGGCGATTTGACGGCCGTTCGCATTGTGGCGGGATCACCACCCACAGTGCAGACAGCCTGGTGCGCAAGACAAAACGGCAAAGGATCACCCATGGTCACGACAACTGATGGTCATTCAGAGGCCATCGTCTGGAGCATTGGTGCCGAGGGCGACAATCGCCTGCACGGATTCGACGGCGATACCGGGCAGCCCGTTTATGCAGGAGGAGGACCACATGATGTAATAGGCGGGGTGAAACGTTACCAAACACCTATTCTTGCGGGAAGGCGTATCTTCGTCCCAGCCGACAATGCGGTGAAAGCGTTTGTACGTTGACCCCTTCGTGCAAGAGATATCTGAAAAGAACAAATTTTAAGAAGCGGGGTGAAATGGCATGGTAAAGACAAAGAGGGTATATGATCCCGTATCCCCGGAAGATGGCAAGCGTATCCTGATCGACCGGCTCTGGCCGAGGGGGATCAAAAAGGAGGAGGCCCATATCGACGAGTGGCTCAGGGACATAGCACCGAGCACCGAGCTGCGCAAGTGGTTTTCTCACGATCCGGCAAAATGGGAAGAATTCAGGAAACGTTACAAGAAGGAACTGGAGTCCAGGGAAGACCTTCTGAGAGCCCTGAAGGTGGACGCAAAGAAGGGGACGGTCACGCTTCTTTTTGCGGCAAAGGACACCGTGCACGTCAACGCCCAGGTGCTAAAGGAAGTGCTTGAGAAATCACCGGGCAGACAGAAGAAGATCTGAGCCGCCGAAGAATAACGCTGCGCCTCTATAACCGTCGGCGACGGGCGCCGATAGAATCAGAGGTCATCGAAGTCCGCCCGCCTCTTCTTTTGTCACAAAAAGGGTTCTCCGGATTGGGAGGGATCAGTTGACGATTCCAGGAAATAACTCTTGTCGTATCAAACATGCCGGGCATGTTATCCTGCCAGGGACTGGTCGACATCATAACTCGGAATAGCGATTCCCGTTTTCCTGAAAATGAGTTCTGCAACCTCGTGATGCTTTTTGACCGCTTCCTGAAACGCAAACCAGTCGCTATCCCTGTAATCTCTTTTCCAGAGATATGTGTACCTGGTTTCCGGTGTGCCGATTGTTTGTCCGACTATTTGACGCTCTACCGCACTGTCGAACCATTGATCTTCTTCGTATTCTGTAAAGTCCGCGTCCAATACGGCCTTGTAATTTGCGAGTCGGGCGTCTTTAGTGGAATCCTCCGCGCCCTCCTCCCCTATGGCGGCAGCGAGATCACCAAGGAGCTTTCTCCTGGCGGACAATATATTTTTGCCGGGCTTGGTATATTCGCAATAGAAATCGAAAATATTTCCCGCAGCCTTGAGAATTTGCTCCTTGTTCTTCTTTATGCGGTCTTTTGCAGTCAGCCGTGTGTCCTCCCAAATGAGAGACGGAACATCGGGAGCATACATGGCAAGAGCATGTCCTATTGCCGGCCCAATCACACTCCATATGCCTCCAATGAACCCCGCGAGGCGAACCCAGTTGAAATCGTCCTTCGAACCTGTAAAATCTCTGTGACAGAATGTATCCGCATACATGTGGGTTCCTATTCCTATGCGGTACAAATTTCCGGATTGTACGGCTTCGGCAAGAATCTGTCTTGCATTGCCGTTGTCAGGGATTGTGGTAAGGGCATTGGTCCTATGATCCTCCCGTTCAGGAGACAACATGCGGACCTCGTCCGCACTGCCAGGACAGAAGTGAAATACAGGATAGATGCTCAGGCGCACCTCTTGCGGCTTTGTGATATCCGACGTCTGGCTAATAAAATTCACGTAGGGCGTATCAGCGCCGTCGATCCTGTATGGCTGGTCATTATCGTCGGTATACTGGCTGGCATAAGCTATAGTCCTCGCATCCTCTTTCTTGAAGCCGGCTCTCAAAGCGATCAGATGAGTCATGTAATAATGAAATTCTATGTCCATTATTCACTCCTGCGCAATAAGTTTCTCCGACTCATATGGAAGCCGCCTGACAAAGACGCTCTTGATCGGCATGATCTCTTTCGCCAGATTGTTAGTGGTAAAAATGTCCCGCCTCTCTTCACGAGACGTTATCCTTTAAAGAAAACGATCTTATTGGCTTCCACCCCGACTCGCGCAATATCTTCAGGAGTCGTGTTTCCGACGGCTATTTCGCTGCCAAGGAAATCCTCTCCAGCCTGACGGTAACAGTATCTTACAAAGGCGCTGCAATACATCGCGCGAGGATCATCCAGAGGGTTAGGCAGCCACTGTTTTCCGGTAATAATTGCCAGCCATGTTCCAAGGAGCTCTTGTATCGGATAGAGCACCTGCTCGTCGACGAGCTGCAATGCGTTGGCGAGGACGCTGTCCTGCTTGTCCCCGGATAATCCGAGATCTATAACCGCGGCATTTTCCACTTTGCTCGTGCACCATTTTCCAATCCAGTTTTCCTGAGCTCCGTTACGGACCTGGGGCATGAAGATATCGACTTTGAGATCGCTTTCAAAGATATAAGGACTCTTTACAATCGTGCTCCCCGGCCCCCGCATGTCAAATCGCAGGTCACCGAGAATAAAACAGTGGGACCAGAGAGAAGGTTTGCCATCCCCGGTGAGAGCCCGCTGCGCCTCGCGTATACCCAGCCCAGTAGCATCATTCGTCCCCACAAGCGCTATCGTGCCCCGCTTGTAATTGGATGAAAAGAAATTGAACAGATTCGTGTCGAAGTCGTTCATCTCTCCTCCTTGGCCTTATCTTCACGCTCTCCCGTCGCCTTCATCCTCCCCATTTACTCCTGACAACGGCTTTGCTCG
>JAWOKY010000080.1:0-5033 GCA_033853975.1 Thermodesulfovibrionales bacterium | reverse complement strand
AAAACGCGGGTGATAACTATGTCTTTTACTGTCGCAGTGGTCATTTTTTGGTCCTCCTTTGACTTATACTAGCCCCGGGCCGCTCGAACATACAAGCATGATTTTGGGCGAATAATACCCGGGGACTATCTGTGATATATTCTTATTATGCCGGCCAATCTTCCGCCCGAATATTTCGAGGCAGAAAAGAGGTTCAGGGAGGCCGCGACCCTGCAGGACAAGGTCATCGCCCTCGAAGAACTGATTGCAACAGTTCCGAAGCACAAGGGCACGGACAAGCTCAGGGCAGACCTCAGGCGAAGACTCGCACAGCTCCGCGAAGAGGCTGCAAGGAGGAAGAGATCCGGCAAGGGCGACCTCTACACTGTAGAAAAACAGGGCGCCTGCCAGGTGGCGCTCACAGGATTCGCCAACTCTGGGAAGTCATCGATCCTCAAGTCCCTGACGAACGCCAACCCGGTTGTCGCCGATTATCCGGTATCCACCGTCATTCCCCTTTCCGGCATGATGCCCTTCGAGGATATCCAGTTCCAGCTCGTGGACCTTCCGCCGATCGGGAACGAATCGACGGACGGATGGGTCTCCGGTCTTCTCAGGGTCGCCGATGCGCTCCTGCTCGTCGTCGACCTCTCGGAGGCTCCCGACATCCAGATGGAGCTGCTCGCCGGACAGCTCGTGAAATGGAGGATCGGACTTCTCAAGAAATCGGAATCGCGGGCGGACTGCCCTTCCTGTAAACCAGCTGTTATCGCTGCAACCAAGTCCGACCTTGCAGCCGCTTCAGAGGGGCTCAAGAAGCTGATTTCGATCTATGGAAACCTTTACCCTGTTATCCCGGTTTCTTCGGCGACCAAGGACGGCCTCGAGGATCTGAGAAGGGCCGTCTTCGAAAATTCCCGCATTATCAGGGTCTATTCCAAGGAGCCCGCAAAGGATCCGGACAGGGCGACTCCTTTTGTGCTTCCGACGGGTTCGACCGTTCTCGATCTGGCAGAGATGATCCACAGGGACTTTCTTGAAAACCTCAAATACGCTTGCATCTGGGGATCGGCGAAGTTCGACGGTCAGCGGGTCCAGAAGGACTACGTTCTTCACGACAGGGATATCGTCGAGTACCACCTTAAGTGAGCTGCTTCCTGAGAGGGAGAAATAGCAGAACAGTCCGAAGCAAGGTCCTTCCGTTATTTGCCATTGCCTGAAATTCTTCTATAATTTCTGAAGGAGGAGGCATGGCACCCTTTCCCGAAAGAAATCCCCAGGCTGGTATTTGCCTTTTCATGTGCGGCGATGTCATGACGGGGAGGGGCATCGACCAGATCCTGCCGCATCCCGGCTCTCCAAGGATACACGAAGGCTATATGAAGAGCGCGCTTGGATATGTCACTATCGCCGAGCAAGCGAACGGCCCGATCACCAGGCCGGTTGATTCTTCCTATATCTGGGGAGATGCCCTCGAAGAACTTAAGAGGGTGGCGCCGGACTGCAGGATAATAAATCTCGAGACCGCGGTAACGTCGAGCGGCAAATGGGAGGCAAAGGGGATCAACTACAGGATGCACCCGGACAATATCCCCTGCATTACAGCGGCACAGATAGATTGCTGCTGCCTCGCAAATAACCACGTCCTCGACTGGGGGCACGAGGGACTCCTTGAGACCCTGGACACCTTGGCGGCTGCGGGACTGAAACACGCGGGTGCGGGCAGGAATCGTGAGGAGGCGGAGGCCCCGGCTGTACTTCCGGCAGGGCAAAAAGGCAGGGTTTTCGTTTTTTCCTTCGGAGAGGAATCAAGCGGCATCCCCCCGCATTGGGCAGCCGCCCCGGACAGGCCTGGAGTGAACCTCCTCCCGGACCTGACTGAAGAGACGGCGCTGCGCATAGGCGAAAAGGTGAAGGCAACGAAGCAGGCAGGGGATGTTGCGGTTGCGTCGATCCACTGGGGCGGAAACTGGGGATTTGAGATTCCCCGTGCCCATAGGGAGTTTGCGCACGCCCTTATCGATCATGCGGGAATCGACATTGTCCACGGCCACTCATCGCACCATGTCAAGGGCATCGATGTCCATGACGGCAAACTTGTCCTCTACGGCTGCGGCGATTTCCTCAACGACTATGAGGGCATAGGAGGCTTCGGGCATTTCAGGGGCGATCTGGGGCTGATGTACTTTGCCTGGATCGATCCTGAGACAGGAAGGCTCGAAGATCTGCGGATGACACCTGTCCAGGCAAGGCGTTTCAGGGTGAATCGCGCAGCGAAAGAGGATGCCTTATGGCTGCTTGACACCCTGAACAGGGAGGGAAGGAGGCTCGGAACTGCCGTTGAAAAGGGAGATGACGGTCTCCTGTGTCTGACTACCAGGTAAGGGAGAGAAGGCTTTCGAGATCGGTCTGCAGGTGGCTGAACTTGCACTTGACCACCATACAGCTTTCGGACCGGTAGCAGAGACCTTCTCTGATGACAACATGTACATTGATGCCGGTATTTCTTGCGAAGGGGCAGGGGATGTGAAGCTTTCCGGTTGTCTCGGAATAGCGCTTCTCCAGGTACAAATTCCTCATGCCTTATTATACAACTTTGAAGGGGATAACTATTCAGCGCCCCTTGGACGCTCCCTGAGGGCCTTTTCTATGATCGCCTTAAGGTCGTTATGTACGACGGGCTTGATGATATAATCATAGGCGCCGGCCCTCATCGCCTCAACCGCTGTTTCGATAGAGGCGAAGGCGGTGATGATCACCACAATAAGGTCCGGGTGGTCAGCCCTGCATCTCTTCAGAAGTTCCAGACCGTTGACACCGGGCAGGATGATGTCGGCGATGATGAGATCGTATGAACTGCATTCGATGCTCTCGAAAGCCGCTTCACAGCTTGCGACCCCGTCGACTTCGTACCCTTCGCGGGACAATACCCGCCTGAGCGACTCCCGCAGGGTGTCTTCGTCCTCCACTATCAGTATCCTCGCAGCCATCTCCTGTCCTCTCCTGTCATTTTACCTTCAATCAAAAAAAATGTTTCGACCACAAAAAAAAATCTTGCACGAAGCCGCAGGGAAAAAGGAGCGACCATGAAAGCAGGCTCCTTACTTGTTCGTTCTTCCTTCCCGGGCGAAGGTGTCTATCGCGGCCTTTATCTTCGGCATCGCCTCGATGGCAGCTTTTTCACCCTCCATGATCGCCTCGTTCCTCTTCTCGAATTCGGCAGACCCGATATGGCCCACCTTCGGCCTTATCACGACATCAGCCTTTGCAGTCTGGATGAGAGCGAGCTTCGAATACATTATGTTTATCGACTGAAGGATCGTGTCTATCGTGCCATCGGGCGGCCTCGTATCGAGGTCCGCAGAGATGTCCACTGCAATAACGATGTCGGCACCGTACCTCCTTGCAGTCTCGACCGCCACAGGACTCACGACACCGCCGTCGACGTACATCATGTCTCCGATCCTCGTCGGTCTGAACACACCGGGTATCGAGCAGCTCGCCCTGACCGCAGTGCCGGTGTTGCCCTTTCCGAAGACGACCTCCTGTCCGGACGGGACAGCCGTCGCTACCGCGTAAAAGGGTATTCGCATCTTTTCTATCGGAGTATTTCTCACCATGTTGTTTACATACTCCGCCAGCTTTTCCCCCTTGATAAAGCCGTTGTCCGGAATCGCAAGGTCCACGATATCGGACTTATCGATCGTAAGGGCCATCTTCTGAAGCTGGTAAGCATTATACCCGTAGGAATAGAGACTGCCGACAAAACTGCCGGCGCTGGTACCGATGATCATGCTGATAGGTATCGTGTTGGCCTCCAGAATCTTCAGGACGCCGATATGCGCAAATCCCCTTGAGGCCCCTGCGCCGAGCACGAGCGCTATTCTGGCGGGCCTCCCGGGCGCGGCCTGTTTCACCGCCTCTTTCGGCGCGCATGAAGCGGCAAAGGCGGCCATGACCGCGGCTGCCACAAGCCATGTCTTCAGCGTGAAAGTAAAGAAACGCTCCATGTCTGACCTCCGATCCGTGTGGTCCGGCAGGCATGCAGTCAGGACGGAATGATCTGCTCTCCGGCCCTTGCCCGCCTCATCTTTTCGGCTGCTACCATTATAAGCGAAAGGGCAGCAGGCGTCATGCCCTGGATCCTGCCTGCCTGCCCGAGGTTTTCAGGCCTCACCTCTTCGAGCTTGCAGAGGATCTCCCTTGAGATGCCGGGAATCGCGCGGTAATCGATCCCGGCAGGAATTTTTTTCTCTTCAAGCCTGCTCAGTTTCTCCGCTGCCTCAATCTGCCTGGCGATATATCCCGCGTACTTCACCTGGATCTCGACCTGTCTTTCGACGTCATCGCCGGGATGGTCTTCGGAAGGCGCATACTGTCTTATCACCTCGTATGAAACTTCAGGCCGTTTCAGAAGCTGCTCCAAGGTGATGTCTTCGTCGAGCGGCGAAGTGCCGCGGCGGTGGAGTGTTTCGTTTATCGCCTGCGGCTTTATCCTTGTCTTTTTCAGCCTTGCGATCTCTTTTTCGATGGCGGCCTTTTTCACGACAAACCTCTCGTACGTTTCCGCTGCAAGAAGCCCGACGCCGCGGCCCGTTTCCATGAGTCTCAGATCGGCATTGTCGTGCCTCAGAAGGAGCCTGTATTCGGCCCTCGACGTAAACATTCTGTATGGTTCCCGCGTGCCCTTTGTCACGAGATCATCGATCAGAACGCCGATATACGCCTCATGCCTTCCGGGGACGACCGGTTCCCTTGCCTCGATTTTGAGCGCGGCATTGATGCCTGCGATAAGTCCCTGCGCCGCCGCCTCTTCGTATCCCGAGGTCCCGTTGATCTGGCCCGCGAGAAAGAGTCCTCCTATGGTCTTTGTTTCAAGGGAGTGTCTGAGCTGCGTGGGAAAGACAAAATCGTATTCTACCGCATAGGCCGGCCTCATGATCTCCGCCTCTTCGAGTCCGGGAATCGTGCGTACAAACTTTAACTGGATATCGAAAGGAAGGCTGGTGGATATGCCGTTTGCGTAATACTCGTTTGTTTCGAGCCCCTCGGGT
>JAWOKY010000079.1:0-3405 GCA_033853975.1 Thermodesulfovibrionales bacterium | reverse complement strand
AGGCCCGGACTATTGTCTCGAAATACTTCGGGGGCTGGAAGGCAACGGGTCCAAGGCCGGAGACGGATCTGCCTTCTGTACCTTTAAACAAGCCGTCTTCTGCGGTAATACCGGACCGAAGCCGCGTGCAGGATGAGGTCATACTCGCCCAGACTCTTGAGCTCAGGCGTTCGGACCCGGATTACTACGCACTGCAGGTCGGGCTCCATATACTCACCGGCGCTTTTTATGCGACAAGGCTTTATCAGGACTTACGGGAGAAGACGGGACTTGTCTATTCTGTCGAAGCTTTTCTTGATATCGGCAAGACCCGTTCTGACTTCACAGTTTCTTATGCGTGTGACCCCAGGAATGTTGGCAGGGCCCGTACTATAGTGGAACGCGATCTCGGAGAGATGCAGAGGGAGCCGGTTGCCATCGAGGAACTTAACAGGGCGAAAACCCTTCTTATACGCCAGATTTCGCTGTCCGAGTCAAGTACGAACAGTATTGCTGAGGAGCTTCTGCATCTCTCTCTCGAAGACCTGCCCCTTGATGAGCCTATGCGCGCAGCCGCGAAGTACGGGGAGATTACTGCCGCAGAAGTGAAAGCCGCATTTCTCAAATGGATTCGTCCCCGGGATTTCGCCCAGGTCGTTCTTGGTCCAATCCCTAAATAGAAGGGCAGTATCGGAGTAAATCGCTCAGGGTTCGATCTCCTGGATAGGGCGGTTCGTTGCAATATTCAATCGTACCATCACATATAATTTTCCGTGGAACCTATTTTCGCCCTACTCAAATGAAGGCAACACCGGTACTGTCATGACGTCTTCCGGGATCTTCCCTGTCAGAGAGTGAAGAAACGAAACAATATCCTGGACCTGTCCTTTTGAAAGGTCCTTGCCTAACTGGATCTTCCCCATTATCCAGACAGCGTCTTCAAGCCTGTCGACAGAGCCGTCGTGGAAATACGGGTGTGTCATAGCTACATTTCTGAGCACCGGCACCTTAAAAACATACTTGTCGGCTTCGTTCTTCGTTACCACAAATCTTCCTTCATCGGGCTTTTCGCTCTTCGTGTATTTCTGATAGGGTTCGAGAAGGCCGAACTTCTGGTACATCTGCCCTCCGACAAAAGGACTGGAATGACACCCCACACATCCCTGGTCCATAAACAGTCCGAGCCCTCTCTTTTGCTGTTCCGTTAACGCGTCCTTGTTGCCCTTGAGAAATGCATCAAAAGGGGCCGGGGTAATCAGTGTCCTCTCGAAGGCGCCGATGGCCTTCGCAAAGTTGTCGACGGTCACCGGCTCTTTGTCCGAAGGAAACGCAGCCCCAAAAAGGGTTTCATATTCCTTAAATGAACGCAGCACTTTTTCGACCGAATCATAAGATGGCATGCCAAAGGCCGGTGGGCCTATGACGGCCTGTTTTGCCTGGTCTTCGACGCTGGTTCGATTTCCTATCCAATGTTCGGAAATCTGGCTTGCAGCATTAAGGACTGTAGGGTCGTTTCTCGGGTTTTCCTTGCAGTTGTGGCCAACTGACTTTTTCAATCCATCGGCTGCATACAGGGCGAGCGGATGGCACTTCGAACAACTTACCGTCCCATCCACAGAAATCCTGGGTTCGTAGAAGAGGATCTTCCCCAGTTTTACCTTTTCCGGAGTTATGGGGTTCTCTTCAGACGGCATGGACGCCGGCAGGGCGCCGAGTACCTGCGACGCTTTCTTCATAAGGGCGTCTTCTTCAGCGGCCAGGGCGGTAGTGACAGTGAACAGAAACACGAATAACGTGAGAAGCCAAACATTCTTCTTCGATAATAATCTAACTCTCATGACGCCTCCTTGCATAATCCTGGCATTCTTGAAGCATATCTATCGTTTATCACAAAAAAGATGCGGTTGCAAGCCGCTCCCTCCGTCGGGTTCATGTCGTTCCTTACCACATTTGAAATCCCGGGCTTTTGTGATACGATTCATGTAAATGATCCCCTTGAGTGATGTCGACCGCAGACCGGTAAGTTTTCCGGTTGTCACCGCCACGATCATCGGCGCTAACGTACTAATGTTTATCGTCGAGTTAATGGGTGGAGACGCCTTCATCATCAGGTGGTCCTTTATCCCCGCGGAAATCGTCTCCGGTCATGGGTTGATCACTGTCCTTACCGCCATGTTCATGCACGGCGGGTGGCTTCATATCATAGGTAACATGGTCTATCTCTGGGCGTTCGGCCCGGAGATAGAGGACGTGATGGGGCGCACGAGATTCCTCGCGTTCTATCTGTTGGGGGGCTCGGTCGCCTCTTTTGCTCAGGTGGTCATCAACCCAGCCTCCACCCTTCCCAATCTCGGAGCAAGCGGGGCTATCGCTGCAGTAATGGGGGCTTTTCTCATTACGTTCCCGCGCGACAGGATTCGAACGGTTGTCTTCCTTGGCTGGTTTGTAACTGTAACGCTCATCCCCTCTATCTTCCTGGTCGGATTTTGGTTTCTTATACAGATATTCAGCGAAGTCGGCGCGCTGGTCGAAAGTCAGACCGGAGGGATAGCCTATATGGCTCATATCGGAGGATTGGTGTTCGGCCTTCTCGTCGCCAGGTTGTTTGAATCCGGAAAGAGACGGCCTCGCGGGGGACTTTCCGTATGATTCCTTCGACGATTTCCGCAGCATCGGGAGTCACTGGCCTCTTGAAAAAGCAGATTAAGTCCTCTGTCTTCATCCTGTACGAGATGACGCAGAGACGACTTTCGTCTGATCAAATGACGCTGAGGCCGGCGAGATTTTCTGATGCCCCGTTCTTCGGCGAAATGCTGAGAAATGCCGAGATTCTGAAGACGAGTGGTGTCGACAAACCGATCGCACAATCCACTTTGCTGCTCTGGTGGTGGCTGAAAAAGACATACGTAAGACTGTATTGCATCGATGCCGCCTCAACGTGCATAGGATTCATAGGTCTCTGCAATCCGATGCCGGATAACTCCGCAGAGATCACCTTGGTGATATTTCAGGAGCGGCACAGAAGGGTTGGGTACGGGACAATGTCCTTCACCTTGTTCATGCGGAGTCTTCAAAAGTATTCATTCATAAAAAGACTAATCGCCAGAGTCACAACAGATAACCGTGCGGCGCTTTCGTTCTGGGCAAAACTCGGCTTCAGTGAAGTGCATCTTAGTGATAATGTAGCGGTAATGTCTATGGATTTGAGGTCCGCCGGGCGGGGAGCCGACTGAGGTGAACGACCCGCTCCCGGACAGTCCTCGGAATATTCCGGACAGATTATTCGGACTCATTGAACTGGCGTACAATCTCTGGTGGAGCTGGCATCCCGAGGCAAGAATGCTCTTCAAGAGATTGAGCCGTCAGGCCTGGAAGGAGAGCCGTCATAATCCTGTCGGGATGCTAAAGGAGCTTCCGGCAGAACTT
>JAWOKY010000078.1:0-21409 GCA_033853975.1 Thermodesulfovibrionales bacterium | reverse complement strand
ATATTCCTCTTTCCCTTTCCTGACTTGGGGTCCATCAGCCTTTCCTCTCATAACATCTCGGCCCGTCATGATGGGCGAGCGCCGTCTTTTCTTCACTGTAATAACTGCGGTTTCTCCGCATGAGTTCGTCAAAATCAACTTCCTGGCCGTCGAATTCCGGCCCATCGACGCACACAAAGCGTATCTTGCCTCCGATCGTTACCCTGCAGCCGCCGCACATGCCGGTGCCGTCGACCATGATGGGGTTAAGGCTCACCATTGTCCTGATCCCGTGAGGACGGGTCACGGTGCAGACGGCATTCATCATGGGAAGAGGCCCGATGGCAAACACGATATCTATCGTGGGTCCGTTTTCGATAAGATGGGCGAGTATCTGGGTCACAAAGCCATGGAGCCCGTAACTGCCGTCGTCGGTTGCAACGTAGAGCCTGTCGCTTGTCCCTGCCATCTCCTCTTCGAGGATTACGAGATCTTTCGTCCTCGCCCCGATGACCGATGTGATGTTGTTACCGGCGTCCTTTAACGCCCTTGCAATAGGATAGACGGGAGCCGCCCCTATACCGCCCCCAATACATACCGCATGACCGAAGTTTTCGATTTGGCAGGGTTTGCCAAGCGGGCCGGCGACATCAGGAATGCAGTCGCCTTCCTGCAGCGCCGCGAGCATCCCGCTCGTCTTTCCGACGTTCTGGACGATGATGGTAATGGTCCCCTCATCGGGGTCTGAATCGACTATCGTTAGCGGTACCCTCTCCCCCCGATCATTCAGGCGGAGTATGACAAACTGCCCCGCCCTGCGTTTCCGGGCGATCTTCGGCGCCGCCACCCTTAACAGCGCAACATTATGCGAAAGATGGATCTTTTCCCTTATCTCAAACAACACTACCTCCTTGTAAAACCAGCGCAGATAATAACCAACTATTATAATAACATTAATCCCACGGATCGAATCTTCCCTGAGGTTCAGTGCCTATAGACGAGCGAAGATCCTTTCCGCGCTGTCAGAGCGGAGGTGCGACATGGTGGCTTACTGACCGGCAGACGTGAAAAAGCGGATATTAATGACACAGTCTCAATTTAAGAGACCGTCGAGGATGTCCTTCTGGAGCGGGCCATATGCGGTAGCGGAAAAGAGATCTTTCCTGAGGAGCCTCGCAGCAAGTTCCCTTATCTGCGTCATGCTCACGTTGTCCACTGATCTGATGATTTCGTCCGGCGATATGTACCGTCCAAAATAAATCTCCTGTCTCGCGATGTTATTCATCCTGCTGTTTGTGGATTCCAGCCCAAGGATCAGGTTTCCCTTCAGATGCTTCTTGGCGCGGTCGAGTTCCACTTCAGTGAGTGAGTCCGGGAGACCGAGCATCTCCTCTGTTGTCAGCTCGGCGACCTCCCTGATCTTCTTTCTGCTGCAACCGGCGTACACGCCCCAAAGGCCCGTATCCTCGTACGAAGAGGTGAAGGAATAAACGGAATATGCGAGCCCCCGCCTCTCCCTGATTTCCTGAAAGAGGCGCGAACTCACTCCCGCGCCCAGGATAGTATTCAAGACATAAAGCGCGTATCTTTCATCGTCCGTCTGGGACAGCGAGGGAACGCCTATACAGAGGTGCGCCTCGGACAGCTCCTTCAGATAGACCTTGACGTTGCGCCGAAACGCCGGCACCTTCCCTTTTTTCGGTTCAGTACCGTGGCGCAGGTGGCCGAAACGCCTGTCGAGCATCTTCAAGAGGCTCCCGGAATCAAAATTACCTGCGCAGGAGATGACTATGTCCTTTGTTCCGTAATACCTTCTGATGTGCGAAAGAACATCGTCCCTCGTAAAGGAAACGATGGTTTCCCTTCTGCCGAGTATAGACTGCCCCAGTCCTTCGTGCCCCCAGACCGTATGGATAAAGAGGTCGTGAATATAATCGTCAGGAGTGTCCTCAACCATCTTTATCTCCTCCTTGACGATCTTTTTTTCCTTTTCGATCTCGTCATCCGGAAAGGTCGAATTCAGAAAGATATCGGTAAGAAGGTCCACGCCTCTTTCGAGATACTCATCGAGGATCTTAACATAGAAGGCGGTATTTTCCCGTGAGGTAAAGGCGTTCAGATCGCCGCCAACTGAATCGATCTCCACTGCGATATCCTTGGCGGTCCTGCGCTTGGTGCCCTTGAAAAACATGTGTTCGAGAAAATGGGAGATGCCGTTTTGTTCCGCGGCTTC
The DNA here is from genome assembly GCA_033853975.1 of Thermodesulfovibrionales bacterium. GTDB lineage: Bacteria > Nitrospirota > Thermodesulfovibrionia > Thermodesulfovibrionales > UBA6898 > JAWOKY01. Next base: position 19,197 of record JAWOKY010000078.1, on the reverse strand, counting down.
GTATCGAGAGCCCACCTTTACCCAGATGCCGATCGCCACCGAACGGACATTATTGAAGGACTCCATGACCACAGGGATGCCATTATCAAGATATTCTTTTAAAAACATATTCTCTCTTTCGGAAGAAATTATCGCACAAAAAAGGAAAAACTAAAAAAGGGGATCCGGACATCCCCTTCGGTGATACGGTCGGAAGCCGCCCCTATACGGCCTTTGAGCCCTGCTCTTTCATCGCCTCTTTTCTGCTGAGGCGGATTCTCCCCATCTTGTCGATCTCTATCACTTTCACAAGGACCTCGTCGCCTTCATTCACCTCGTCAGTAACCTTCGCCACTCTTTTTTCCGACAACTGGGAAATATGAAGGAGTCCCTCGGTCCCCGGCAGGATCTCGACAAATGCGCCGAAATCCATGATCCTCTTGACCTTGCCAAGATAGATCTTTCCCACCTCTGCCTCGGCGGTGATGCTATTGATGATGTCTATCGCCTTCTGCGCCGCCGTTCCGTCGGCAGCGGCGATATTGATGAGGCCGCTGTCATCGATGTCTATCTTTACGCCCGTCTGTTCGATAATGCCACGGATCACCTTCCCTCCGGTACCGATGACGTCGCGTATCTTGTCCTGTTTGATGCGCATCGTGTATATCCTCGGCGCGTGGATGGACAGAGAGGGCCTCGGCTCTGCCAGGGTCTCCCTCATCTTCCCCAATATGAAGAGTCTGCCCTGCCTGGCCTGCTCCAGGGCCTTCTCCATGACTTCCCGTGATATGCCGCCGATCTTTGTGTCCATCTGGAATGCGCATATGCCATTGGCCGTTCCGGTCACCTTGAAATCCATATCGCCAAGATGGTCTTCGAGGCCGAGGATATCGGTCAGGACAACGACCCTCTCCCCTTCCTTGATAAGACCCATCGCGATCCCTGCAACAGGCGCCTTGACCGGAACTCCGGCGTCCATCAAAGCCAGCGTCCCGCCGCAGACCGTTGCCATTGAGGACGAACCGTTTGATTCGAGGATGTCCGAGACTATCCGCACCGTATAGGGGAAGTCCGTCTTCGAAGGCATCACCGCCTTCAGCGACCTTTCGGCCAATATGCCGTGTCCTATCTCCCTTCGTCCCGGGGAGCGAAGGGGCTTAACCTCGCCCACGCTGAAAGGGGGGAAGTTATAATGGAGCATGAAGGTCTTGGACGTTTCTCCCTCCAGAGCATCAATCCTCTGCTCGTCTTCAGATGTCCCAAGTGTGACAACCGCGAGACACTGTGTTTCTCCGCGTATGAAAAGGGCGGAGCCGTGTGTTCTCGGAAGGAGACCCACGTCGGAGCTGATCTGCCTGATCTCGTCAGGGGTCCTGCCGTCAGCCCTGACATTTTCGTTCAGGATCATGTTTCTGACGAGGTTCTTCTCTATGTCATTGAAGATCGAAACGATCTCCCTGGATTTATCCGTTTCATCAGTATTCAGCTTCTCGAGTATCCCCTGGAGTATCGCATCGAGGGTACCCTGCCTCAGAAGCTTGTCCGGTATGACGATCGCCTCTTTTATCCTGTCAAGGGCCATCTCCGTCACCGCCGTCTTGAGGCCTTCCTCGACCACAGGCGCAACGACAACCCTCTTTTCTTTTCCGACAATGTCCCTGAACTCGTTCTGGACCGCGCATATTTTCCTTATCTCGGCATGCGCAAGATCGATCGCCTCAAGGAGGTCGGCCTCGCTCATCTCCTGGGCGCTACCCTCGACCATTGCAACCGCATCTTCGGTACCGGCGACAACAAGATTGATGTCGCACTCCTCCACCTCCCTGAGGTCGGGGTTGATCACAAAAGAGCCCGAAATTCTGCCTATCCTGACTGCGCCCACCGGCCCTTTAAAGGGAATATTCGAAACATGGAGGGCCGCCGACATGGTGATGATCCCAAGAATATCGGCGATATTCTCTTCCCCGTATGAAAGAACATTCACGATGCCCTGCGTTTCGCAGTTAAAGCCCTTCGGGAAAAGGGGTCTGACGGGCCTGTCAATAAGACGCGAAGTAAGGACTTCCTTCTCCGTCGGTCTGCCTTCGCGCTTGAAAAAGCCGCCGGGTATCTTTCCGGCCGAGTAGGCCTTCTCCTGATAATCGATCGTCAGGGGGAAAAAATCAATGCCCTCCTTGGCCGTCTTGCTGCTTACGGCCGTGGCAAGCACCACGGTGTCCCCATACTGGGCTACCACGGAACCGTCCGCCTGCCTCGCCATCCTGCCTGTCTTCAGGCTCAGTTCTTTTCCGCGAATCTCGGTTGCAACGCTCTTTACCATTCTCTATTTCCTGATTCCAAGCCGACTGATGATAGTCTCATATCGCTCTCTGTTAGATTTTTTTAGATAGTCGAGCAATTTTCTTCTCTGTCCGACGAGCTTCAGCAGACCTCTCCTCGAATGATGGTCTTTGGTATGAACCCTGAAGTGTTCCGTAAGATAACCTATTCTCTCGCTGAGAATCGCTATCTGGACCTCAGGAGAACCGGTATCTTTGTCGTGCAGCCTGTAGTTTGTTATAATTTCTGTCTTATTCTTTTCGAGTCCCATCGAATCACCACCTCTCTCCTCTCACGTAATGTGACGTTAAGATTAACACAGAGCGCCTTGTTCTGTAAACATTTTTGGCCTATACCCCCTGTTTCAGACGGGACGCCGATGCTACTTCATTATCGCCCCTTCGTCAGCGGAACTCACAAACCGTGCGTACCGCGCAAGATACCCCTTCGTGATCTTCGGGGCGGGCTGTTTCCACCGTCCAAGCCTTTCTCTAATCTCAGCGGGCTCAAGAATGATATCAAGGCTCCGCTTCGGTATGTCTATTTTAATTATATCACCGTCACGCACAACCGCTAAAGGACCTCCCTCCATCGCCTCCGGCGAGATATGCCCGATGCAGGGACCTCTCGTGCCTCCCGAAAACCTCCCGTCAGTCACAAGGGCCACGGATTCGCTCAACCCCATACCGGCCATCGCCGAGGTGGGCGAGAGCATCTCCCTCATCCCGGGACCACCCTTCGGGCCCTCGTACCTTATAACGACCACATGCCCTGCCTTCACCTTGCCCGCGAGTATCGCCTTCATGGCGTCCTCTTCGGAATCGAAGACAACCGCAGTCCCTTCGAACTTCATCATGTTGGCGGACACAGCAGACTGTTTCACGACAGCCCCGCCGGGTGCGAGATTGCCCCTCAGGATGGCGATCCCGCCCTGCTTGTGGTGGGCCTTTGAAATCGGGCGTATCACGTCCTCATCGAAGACCTCGGCCGAATCGGCTATCGCATGCACGCTCTTGCCGCTCACCGTTATGTTGTCATTTATGCGGTCGCGAAGTCTCTTCAGAAGCGCCGGTATCCCTCCGGCCTGATCGAGATCTTCGAGATAATTCTTTCCGCCGGGCAGCATGTCCGTAAGATGAGGGGTCTTAAGCGCAAGCCGGTCGAACATCTCAAGAGGAAGCTTGATTCCGGCATCGTTTGCGATCGCCGGGATATGGAGGACCGTGTTCGTCGAGCCGCCGAGGGCGAGGTCAACCATGATTGCGTTTTCGAACGCCTTCATGTTCATTACCTTCCTGGGAGTAATGTTTTTCTTTACAAGCCCCACGACAAGACGACCGCTTTCGAAGGCCATCCTTCTTTTCTTGGACGAGACGGCAAGAGCCGTTGCACATCCTTCTATACTCATTCCAAGCGCCTCGGTGACACAGGCCATGGTATTTGCGGTATACATCCCCTGGCACGAGCCTGCGCCCGGACACGCACACATCTCAAGCGCATCGAGCTCATCATTGGTTATGAGACCCTTTTTGTATTTACCGACCGCCTCGAAGGTGTCGCTCGTAAGGTTCAACCTTCTTCCTTTGTAACGGCCCGAGAGCATCGGTCCTGCAGTGACCACGATCGAGGGGATGTTCAGCCTTCCTGCGGCCATGAGCATCCCTGGCGTGATCTTGTCGCAATTGGTCAGCAGCACGAGGCCGTCGAGCTTGTGGGCCTCGGCAACGGACTCGATCATGTCGGCGATGAGTTCCCGCGAGGCAAGAGAATAATGCATGCCGCTGTGCCCCATCGCAATTCCGTCGCATATGCCCGGCACCCCGAAGAAGAAGGGATATCCTCCTCCGGTATGGACACCTTTCTCGATATACCGCTCGAGGTCCCTCATCCCGATGTGGCCGGGTATGAGATCGGTAAAACTCGTTACAACACCTATGAAAGGCTTGTCCATTTCCGTTCGCGGAAGACCGGTTGCATAGAGCAGCGCCCTGTGCGGAAGGCGTTCGAGTCCCTTCTTGATAGTATTGCTTCTCATAAAAAAGTTACCCCCTAAGATGGCGAAAGATGGATATTGGAAATTTCTTGCTCAGAAGAGGAGACGCGAAGGCGCCACCTCTTCTGATGTTTCAGCCGGGACAGTGGTTTCTTAATTTAGGGACTTGTCTTTCTTGAAATCCCTGATTAGTTCTGCCATCCTGTCTTTCTTTATCAACTTCTGTTTCTGTATCTTCTTTCTCTCGATCTCCTCTTCCGGAGTCAGATAGACCTTTCTGTCTATCTCAGCCAGCATTCCCTCGAGGTTGTGATGTTCTTCGACCAGCTTCCTGAATTCCTCATTTGCCTTTGCCAAGCTTTCGATTACCTCTTGCTCTTTCAAATGTTCCTCCTTCCATTTAGACCATTTAGAAAAGTTATAAAACCGGGTCGTGCAGCACTTGAACTCCGGCTTTAACAGAGGGATATGAAAAAAAGAAAAGGCTCACATGCTCATTCGGCGATGCAACTAAAACAGGGAAATTTGTTATATTTTTCCTCATTCCGTTTCCAGTTTTAGGATAAAACTTTCGGTCAAAATTATCAATTCCTATTCGAGCCTCATTTCCCCGCCTGTTTCTCCTCTATCCTGACCTTCATCTCCACCCTTTCATCAGGCTTGTCCCTTGAGTCCCTCGGCTGACTCACGATCTTGTCGGCAACCTCCATTCCCGAGACCACTTCGCCGAAAACGGTGTATTGTCTGTCGAGAAAAGGGGCGTCCGCCACACAGATAAAGAACTGTGAACCGGCGCTGTCGGGGTCGGCGGCGCGCGCCATCGAGAGGGTCCCGCGCTTGTGAGGCCTGCCGCTGAACTCGGCCTTGACTGTATATCCAGGCCCTCCCATACCAAGCCTGGGATTATCCGGATCCTTTGAATTCGGATCACCGCCCTGGATCATGAAGCCCGGTATGACCCGATGGAAGGTCGTACCGTCGTAGAAACCCTTCTTTGCCAGCTCGATGAAATTGTTCACGTGGTTCGGCGCCACATCAGGGAAGAACCTCAATTCAATATTGCCGAATTTCGTTTCTATCACAGCCCTTGTCTCCGCCATCTTATTGATCTCCTCCTTGGTGAATTTTCTCGATTTCATTTCTGCCGAAGCCGCAGAAGTCAGGAATACGACCGCCATGAGCAACCCAAAAAACTTCAATCGCATGATCATGCCTCCTGTCAGGATTTTGCAATGAGTCTTTCAAACTCCGCCCGGGACCTCGATACACAGTCTTCGATAGCAAGTCCCGAAAAGTAATTACCCGTAATATATAATCTCCTGCCTTCTATGAGCCTGTCTATATCTTCTGTGATTTTCTCATGCCCCAGAAGTGGAGAAGGCAGTACCGCCGCGTTCTCGGAAAATGCCTCGAACTTCTCCGTGCCCAAGACCTCCGCTATCCTCCTCATTTTTCTCGGGAGGTCCAGGCCCTGCCTGAAATGAAACGTGAACCCCCTGTATGTCGGGTCCGAAACCGTGTCCCGCGAGACCACCGAGAAAAAAACGTCCTCCACGGGAATCAGCCCGGCAAATGGCGGGAGTTCCAAAGCCTCTTTTCTTACCACTACCCCGAGCGATTCAACAGGAGCCGTCTTTATGTCTGCAAGTCGCGCCGCGGCATCCGGGAGGATGCTTTTGAGAAGGCCCGAGGCAGCAGGAGGCGGCACTGCAAATGAGAGGTTGTCTGCCACAAATTCCTCTCCGCCTGCGGTGGAGACCCTGTAGACGGTATTTTCAGCATAGACTGCGCCGACCTCAGTGCCGGTAAGCACCTCGATACCTTTTTCCGATACCACGGCGTCTGCGATCGACTGAAGCCCTCCTTCGACGGTGAAATTTCTTATGACGTCCTTTCTCCTCTTTCTTTTCTTGAAAAGCATCCCTGCCGGAAAATCGTCTGCCCGCTGAGAAGGCACCGCGCTAAGCGCGGGGCCGATCACCCTCTCAAAGTTTCTCTTTCCGACTATCTTTGAGTAATATGATCCGACGGTCTGGCCTGATTTCGAGAGGGTGAATATTCGCGGCGCAGAGCAAAGGAGCTCAGGGAAATTCAGCTCGGAGGGTATCGACTTCACCTTGCCGTCGACATACATCATGAAGGGCACCTTCTCTCGGGGCAAGAGCTTTCCCATCGCCCCGCATTCTTCGATGATCCCTACGAGGCCTCCGTATGAGTTATAGCAGGTGTGGGCGCCGAGTTCGAGCCAAAAACCCTCCGGCTGCCGCAGGGTCCTCAGACATCCGCCGGCCTGTGCAGCCTTCTCGATCAGAAGTGTCTTCATGCCCGCCTTCGAGGCATAATGGCCGATACTCAGGCCGCTTATGCCACCGCCTATTACTATGAGGTCGTACCGTTTCAGACCCATCCCGCCTCCTTCAGGCCTCTCAGCACTATCCCCTTCAAGGCGTTTATGAACAGCGGCGAGGTGTTCAGCGACTCTATTCTTTCAAGCCTGATGCCGAGGGAGCCCGCCATTTGTTTATATAATATATCAATCTCGTATAGAGTTTCGATATGATCCGACACGAAACTGATCGGGACAACGAGGATATTCCTCACTCCCCTTTTTGCGAATTCGTGAAGCATCTGCTCCGTCGACGGCTCAAGCCACTTCACAGGCCCGCTCTTCGACTGGAAGGAAAGCTCCCAGGGGATATTTATTCTCCCGGTGATCTCCCCTATTGTGGCCCTGATATGCTCCATGTAGGGGTCACCCTCTTCTATGAATTTGACCGGCAGACTGTGGGCGCTAAAGAGTATCCTGGTATCGTCCGGCATATTCGCCATGCCGGTCTTTATCCTTTCGACCACGGCGTCGATATAAAGAGGATCGTCAAACCAGGATGGTATGGTGTGCGTCTCGATGGAATAGCGTGAAACAGCCTCGATCAGCTTCGCTACCGAGGACCCCGTGGTCGCTATCGAGTACTGCGGGTAGAGACCGATGACGATAAGCCTGCCGATTCCGTCAGCGGCGATTCGGGGGACCACGTCCTCGATCAGGGGATGCCAGTATCTCATCGCTATGTAGACCCGTAGCCGCCCATCGGTCTGCCGCCTGAGTTCGGCCTCGAGGGCCTCCTTCTGTGCCGTCGTTATTTCGAGGATGGGGGACTTTCCGCCTATCAGGCGGTAGGCGTCTTCGGTCTTGCCGCCCCTCGTTGCGGCGATCAGACATGCGATGGGCTTTTGCATGAAAGAAGGCCCAAGTCGTATGATCTCTCTGTCCGAAAAGAGGTTAAACAGAAAAGGCTTCACCGCCTTCAGGGAATCGGGTCCCCCGAGATTCAGGAGAACCACGCCGGCTGCCTTTCTTTCTTTCGACTTCATCGTCTATCCCTTCAGCATCTCCGGTTCGGTATGGGGGAGGAAGAGTCCTCCCTGCAGGATGTTCATCAGTTCCGCGTCCTCGTTCATCTCCCGGTACGTTATTTTCGCCGCAATTTCCTCGACCTCCGCAAGAAGCCGTCTGTCCAGAAGCACCCTTTCAGCACCGCCGAGCGAAGAATTGCCGAGAGGGATGAACCGGTCCCTCGGCATGTCCGGCAGCATTCCTATGCTGATGGCGCTCTCGGGGTTTATACCGCATCCGAGCGCGCCTGCTATATACATCTTCTTGATGTCCCTGAAGCTCAGCCCGACAGATCTCACAAAGACATAGAGGAACGAAAACATTGCCGCTTTTGAAAGAAGGAAATTGTGTATCTCGGGCTCGGTAAGAAAGAGCTCTCTTTCTGCAGACTTGTAAATTACATATGCCCTTTCCCCGTCTCTTTCGACGATGCCCGCGCCGGTAAATCTTCCCGACTGGTCTATGATCCCTGCCGAAAACATGCCGGCTACGAGGTCTATGAGGCCGGAGCCGCAGATTCCGGAAGGTTCGGCCCCGGATATCACGTCCATACCGATCTTTCCTGTGAGGGAATCGATGTTCACCCGGCAGATCGTCCCTCTTTCAGCCTTTTTGCCTATGCTCGCAACGCCGCCTTCGAGTGCAGGCCCTGCCGCCCCGGCCCCTGTCATGATCCAGTCCCTGCAGCCAAGCGTAATCTCTACGTTCGTGCCTACATCGATAAACAGCAGCGGCTCCTCAGCCCTGTGTATACCGGAAAAGAGCATACCGCTTACTATATCGCCTCCTACGTAACTGCCCGAATTCGGAAATACGTAGACCACAGCATTTCTGTTCACTTCGAGCCCCAGGTCACCGGCGCTCAGGAAAAGGGACCTGCTGATCACCGGTATATACGGGCTCAGAGGGATATTGTTAACATCAAGGCCGAGGAAGAAGTGGGACATGATCGTATTTCCCCCAACGGTCACCGCGAAGATTTCTTCCGGCCGTATATTGTTTCGCGTGCTGATCTTTTCTATGAGCTCGTTTATCCCGCCCCTGAGCGCACTGGCGAGGGCGTCGAATTCCCCGGTCATCGAACGTTGTACCCTGGTGAGCACATCCGGCCCAAACCTCACCTGGGGGTTTTCGATGCCTGACTCGTCCATCCTGCGGCCGGAATCAAGATCGAAAAGGGAACATTCGACAGTAGTCGATCCTATGTCGAGGGCAAGACCGTAGGCCGCGTCCCTTCCTATATCGAGCACCTTCAGGGGATACGCCTCGCCGCTTGCTCTGGGAGCATCGACGCCCATCACAAGCCTTGCCTGAAACTCATTCTTCCTTAGTTCCCCGGGAAGCTTTCTGAGCACATCAAGGGGAAGCGCCACGCCTGCCATGCCCATTTCACCGAGTCGGCGCAATAGCCTGTCTGCGTCGGCTGTCTTGTCCGAAGGAGAAGGGGGATCCAGTTTGATTTTGCAGAGAAAGGCGAGGTGACCTTCAGGACTCATAGATGATCTTTCCCATATCGGTTATATCATAACCGCCGAGGGCCTCTACTTCGTCCCTGAACTCCCGGTCGTTTCTGATGATTTCAAGAATGGCGGACACAGGCGCAAAAGTCATATATTCAGCCGGAAAGACAAGGTCATACCTTTCTTTTGCGACGGGGATGAAATCAAGCTCCAGCGCCCTTGCCGCAGCCAGGATGCCAAGACCGGTGTCGGCAACGCCCGTCAATACGGCAGAGGCAACACCCATATGAGTGTATTCCTCGCGGCCATAGCCGTTTACCCGGTCCGTCGATATACCGAGTTCCCTCAGGTGCTTATCGGTGAGAAGCCGCGTCCCCGCGCCGGACTGCCTGTTGATAAAGACAACGTCATTCCTTGCCAGGTCCTGAAAACCGCTGATGTTCTTCGGGTTGCCCTTCCGCACAATCAGCCCCTGCTGCCGGTAGACGAGATTCATCAGGACGATCCTCCTCTCACCGAGAAGCCGCTTGATGAACGGGACGTTGTACAGGCCGGTCTCCTCGTCAAGAAGATGCGTTCCGGCAATATGCGCCTCTCCTTTCTTTATGGCGATCAGACCTCCCATCGATCCCACATGAGCCGAAGACAGAGAATATCGCGGATGTCTCTTTTTCAGGATGTTGGCCAGGAGGTCCAGAGCGTTGTCATGGCTGCCGATGCAGACGACTGTATTCTCTATTTCCCGCCTGCCCCTGAGCATCTCGACGTCCACCTCGCTGCCGGCGCCGTATCCTTCCGACATCGCCGGTATCCTCACAAACCCATCCGCCCTGACCAGAGACATCAGAACGCCCGCCCCCCTGCTGACAGGTGTTGCGATAAGGTTGCCGCCGACCTTTCCGACCTTCACCCTCAGGAATTCCTCCTGTCCCAGGGACGAGGCGACCTGTCGCGAGAGTCTGGCCCTGACGAACTCCTGCTCGGGCATCTCGAGCCCCTGGAGCCGATAGATGATTTCCTTGGCAAAAAGGATGAAGGTTATATAGGCAGAGACAGGATATCCCGGGATGCCCAGGATCGGGCGGCCCTTCACCCGTCCGAGAATAACCGGCTTTCCCGGCTTTATGTTGATGCCGTGGAGAAACACTTCCCCGAGTTCCGAAATCGCCCTCGCGGTATAGTCTTCAGATCCTGCGGACGAGCCGGCGTTGACCACCACGAGGTCCCCTCTTTCGCAGCCTTCAACAATAGCAGCCTTGATCCTCTCAATCTCATCCGGAACCGGGCTGAACCGTATCGCATTGCCGCCCCATTCGCTGACAAGCGAGGAGAGCACACGAGAGTTGTACTCTATGATATCGCCCTTCTGAAGCTCTGTCCCGGGCTCGACGATCTCCGACCCCGTGGGGATGATCACGACAGCGGGCCTGCGCCGGACGCTGATTTCGACGTGTCCCCCTGAGATCACGGCACCTATGTCGACAGGTCTTATCTTCTGGTTTTCCGGGAGTATCAGCTCTGTGCAAACGATGTCTTCACCGATGACCCTGACATTCTGCCACGGTGAAGCAGGTTCAATGATCTCTATAAAGCCGGCCTTCGTATTCCCCATGCCTGCCCGGGGGACTTCCGGGTCAGGGAGATTAACATCCTCGATCATGATCACTGCATTAAAGCCTCCGGGGAGGGGGTCGCCGGTATCGACATACATCGCCTCTTCGCCGATTCGAAGTCTCTTTGGAGATGTCTCTGAGGCGCCAAAGGTATCCTTGAACCGCACGGCATACCCGTCCATTGCGGAAGAATGGTAGAAGGGTGACGAAAGTCTTGCGATAACCGCCTCTGCGGTCACCCTGCCAAGGGAGTCCTCAGCTTTGACGGATTCACCCGGGAGGGGCTTTATGTCCGAAGTTATAACCCTCTCACGCCAGATGCAAAGGGCCTCTTCAAGCGGGGTATTCTCGATGTAAATCCCTTTTTTCACCTGCTATTCCTCCCACTGAAGAGATGAAGTGCGCGGATTTTGTTTTATTATCAGGGATGCTGCCAGAGTAAATCAACATTCCACCCGCACGGGGCGGTTCAACACCTTCAGAGACTGCTTGCGACAATCCTTTCCGTTTGATCCGAGACGAGATGGCAGTGGACCTTGATGCCGCCCTCAGACCGCTCCTCGAGATTCACCCTTGCAGCAGTGCAAACCCTTCTCAGAAGATCGAATCTTTCCCTCTTCAAGAGCAGGGAAAAAATATTGCCAAGTTTGACGTTCTGCAGGGCAGCAAGCTCAGCGGCAGACATTCCCGCTGCTTCGAGAAGAAAGAGGACATCGCCGACAGGGGGCTTTCCACTGGACCAAAGCGCGGCACAGAGTATCTTTTCCCATCCGGCCACTATCTGCAGTTCCTGCCATGGGACTGCAGCTACAGCAATAAGCTCATCAGTAACAGGCATTTCAATCGGGCGATAGAGGGCATCAGGAAGTGCAAAAAGTTCCTGGTGAGCCCTTTTTGCAGCCTCCCCCTCAAAAAGCACGAGCACGCCCTGGTTTCCGGAATACCTGTCGACCATATCTTTTAATGTTCTAAAATAACACAGGGAAACTCCCTTTTGATGAGGAAATTATTCCCATCCGTGGCATTCTTACACCTGATATGAGGATTTTTGGCACAATACCTTTCACCGGGGGTAACCTGCTCCTCCCTCAGGCACATTTTCCCTTAAGCGTGGGCAAATCGATGCAGGTCGGCAGGGTATTGATTTGTATCGTTTTTTTCGTAGAAGAAGCCGGCTTTTCGAGTTCTCTTTCCCATACTGCCTTCATGCAACAGGGCTCTACCGGCAATACCATTGCTGGCATAATGCTTGCTTTTTATATTACCAAGGAGGCAGCGCATATGAGCAGACAAAAGACCAGGAAGATCGTATCGGTGTTAATGGAATCGCCGCTTTATGTGACACTCTCGGTCGAAGAAAGGTCCGCCCTCATAGCGAGACTCGAGGAGAGCTATCCATTTCTCTTTGCCGACGATGACGATGAATCGGACGTGGGATACGAGGCGAGCTGGAAAGGAATGCCCCGATAACTTTCTGATACTTCACTCATCAGGCAGCTTGGAAGACAGTCGTTACGCCAGCTGCTCATTTGCGCTGCAGGAAGGCGACCGCCTCGATATGATAGGTATTCGGGAAGAAATCTATGAGCCTTACGGACTGGATCTCGTATATCTCTTTCAGTTTTCTGAGGTCCCTGGCAAGAGTCGCCGGGTTACAAGAAATATAGACGATACTGCCGGCCGGATTCTCCACAATCTTCTTGGCGACCTCGGATGTAAGCCCCGGCCTCGGGGGGTCAAGGATGATGACATCGAATCTCTTGTTGATCCGATACTTCTCAGCGGATGACTTTACGATACGGCAATTTTCGATCCCGTTGAGTTCCAGGTTTCGTTTGCCGTCCTGCACGGCGTAGGGATTTTCCTCCACTGCGATCACCTCGCCGGAGAAAGCCGCAAGCGGCAGCGAAAAATTGCCCGCACCCGCATAGAGATCAAGCACGCTTTTCCCCTCAAGCGGCATCAGCTGATCTGCCAAAAGCCTGACCACCTTCCTGTTGAGCGCCCAGTGGGCCTGAAAAAAAGTCCAGGGGGAAACGGCATACCTGATGCCATCGAGGTCAAAGGAGGTATAGGCGCCTCCGTAGGCAACTGAATCATTATAGGCGATCCCGGAAAGCCCCACTTCGACAAAGGCATCAAACAGCGCGGGGTCGAAGTCTCTTCCCTTTAGCAGGGCAACGGGCGTCTCCCCGGCGGCGATATGTATATCGCACAGGTTGCGGGCCAGGTCCCTTTCCCTGATCTTCGAAAGAAGCGCGTTTATCTCGCCGCACATCAGCGGGCATTCATCGAAGGTTACCACATCCCTTGAGGCCTCTCTGAAAAATCCGGTCTCGCCCGTCCTGGAGACTTTGAACTGGGCCCTTTGCCGATAATTCCACTGCGCATCGGAGAGCCTCTCGCTCAGCGGCAGCTCGATCTTCCCGATCCTTGCCAGCGAATCTGCGAGGATCTCCTCCTTCATCCGGAGCTGCTCCCCATAGGAAATAAACTGGAGCTGACAGCCGCCGCACTTCCCAAACACCCTGCACAGGGGATCGACCCTGTGTTCAGAGGGCTCGATGACCTGGACAACCCTGGCCAGGGAGTAGTCCTTCTTCCTCTCTTCGATCTCAACCTCTACTACCTCGCCCGGTATGGCACCCCTTATGAGGACCACCTTCTCGTCCCGGGCGATCGAGTATCCCCCGTACGCCGGGGTCAGCGACTTAAGTATCTGTCCCATTACTCCCTTTCCATCAGTTTCTTGATAGTCGCCTTCAGCTCCGTCAGGTCGGCTGATTTGACGATGTAGGCCTCGGACGCCCAGACAGCGAAATCATCCCTGTAATCGTAGGCCGTGGACATGATGATAGGCATCCTCGGCCGTTTCTCCTTCATCTGCCGCAGAAGCTTTATGCCGTCGATATCGGGCAGAAGGATATCGAGAGTCACGAGGTCCGGTAATTCCCTGTCGAACTGGTCAAGGGCCTCCTGCCCGTTCGACGCCGTGACGACCGAATAGCCCTCCTCCTCAAGCTCTTCCTTGTAAAGCCTGAGAATGTTCTGGTCATCGTCCACAATCAGTATCTTCATGTCAGTCCTCCTTCATTGGTATAAAAACCCTGAAAACGCTTCCCTTGTCTATTTCGCTTTCCACCTCAATCATGCCGTTGTGCTCCTGTATAATCCTGTGAGTAATGGCCAGGCCGAGGCCCGTTCCGGCCGCCTTGGTAGTGAAAAAAGGATTGAAGATGAAGGGCATGACCGAGCTGGGGATTCCCCTTCCGGTGTCCCTGATCTCGACGGCCGCATACTTGCCCCTCGCGAACGTCCTGACATAGATCGAGCCGTTTCCCGCAAGAGACTGTACGGAGTTCGCAAGGATGTTCAGGATCGCCTCCTTGACCCTGTTGGGATCGACAAAGACCTCGTTGGGCGGTCCGTAATCCTTTGTAAGGACAATCCCGCGCTCCTCTATGTCCGAGGCCATCAGCATGACCACGTCGTCGATGAGAGAATTGAGATTTACTACCTCCTTTACAAGACGCACCTCTTTCACGAACCCCAGGATCTCCTTCAGAATGCCTTCAAGTCTCCCCACCTCCCTGACGATGATGGCGGCATACTCCTTCAGGTTGCCTTCGAGCTTGTTTTCGAGTCTCTTCGCAAACCCCCCGACCGAGACGAGGGGGTTTCTTATTTCGTGGGCAACCTTTGCTGCGACCTCGCCGAGGGCCGCCATCTTCTCGGCCATCACGAGTTTCTCCTGGAGGTTCTTTAGCTCTGTGATATCGCGCACCACGTGCACCGAGCCTATGAATTCGCCGTTGAGGTCGAAGATGGGTGAACTCGAAGTGAGAAAGGTGCCTTTGAGGTGAGGGTCATCGAGTTCCTCGATATATGCCTTCTTTGTCTCGACCGTCTTATGGTGGGGACACAAGGCATAGGGCTCGTTTGTGCCGTGAAAGACCTCGTAACACTTCTTCCCCACTATCTCGGAAGCCGGGAGACCGAGCCTGTTGCTGACGGCCTTGTTTATGCTCATGATCACGTAGTCCTTGCTGTTGAAGTAGACCATGTCAGACATGGACTCGAATATATTCTCGAGCTGCTGTTCGGCCATTGTCACCTGCTCGAAGAGGCGGGCGTTTTCGATCGCAGAGGCGACGTGATTCGAAAAGCTCGCAAGGAACTTCATGTCCTCATCGGTGATCTGTTTTCTGTTGAAGTAGTTGTCCACCCAGATGAGGCCGATCACCTTGTCCCTAGATATAAGCGGAACGATCGCATACGCCTGCGTCCCGAGCTGCTGTATCAGGATCGGGTCGGAAAGCGGCTCCTGCCTCACATCCATGACATTGAACGGTCTCTTCTCCTTCACCGCCCGAGTCAGTATCGTGTCTTCTTCGACGGGGATGGAGATGCCCATCGAGAGCCTGTCGAGGAAGGAGTCCTTCTTCATTGGATTCCGCACCACATCCTGCATGATGTCTTCGAGCGTCTTTTTCTGCACCGAGAGTTCTCCCCATATCTTCCAGGCGTCTTCCGGGCTTTCAGGCCCCACGCCCATCGCCCCCCGCAGCACGTTCTTTGCCTCGTCGACAAGGAAGAGGATCGCCCTGTTAAACCCCATCCCGTCGCTCATCGTGACCGCTACGAGTACCATCCGGAGCAGCTTGTCCAGTTCGAGGGTGCCCCTCATCGCGGAGCTGATGAAAAACAGCCTTGACAGCTCCTGGTTGCGGCGTATCAGTTCTTTTTCGACGCTCTTTTTTTCCGATATGTCGCGTGAGATGCCGCTTATCCCTATCACCTTGCCGGCGGCATCCTTGATCGGAGACAGTGTCAGGTTAACCTCTATGATCGTCCCGTCCTTTCTGCGTCGCAGGGTCTCTATGTCCTTCACTACCTCGCCGATCTTGATCCTCTCGATGTACTGCCGCTCCCTGTCAAGCAGAAATTCGGGAACAAAGGGAAGAAACTTCCCCATCGCTTCGGCCTCGCTATATCCGAAGATCTTTTCGGCCCCCTGATTCCAGGACGTTACCGTTCCCTCCAGATCGGTGGCAACGATCGAGTCCGCGGAATTCTCTATGATGCTTTCGAGGTATTCCTTTGTCTGTATCACTTCCCGGTAAAGGCTGAGCGTTTCCTCCTGGTAAAGCACCCGTTCAGTAATGTCGAGGATGAAGACCACGCAGTCGGCGACCTCGCCGCTTTCGCTCCTGACCGGATAGGCAGTCAGTTCGGCGTAATTCATCCCGCGCGACTGCATGATGGAGTTGATCTCTCCCGTTTCGAACGTGGCCTTCGCGGCGCAGTGGGGGCAGATCCCTATCTTGTCATGAAAGACATCGATGCAGTTTCTGCCGATCAGCTCCTTTGCAGGAATGCCGAGCCACTCCTCGACATACCTGTTTGCAGAAAGGATCGTGTAGTCCCTGTCCAGCGTAATGATCCCTCCCTGCACGCTGTCAAACAGAATATCGAGCCTCTTTTTGGCCTCCCTCGCCTCCTCCTCCCGCTTCACCTCCATCTCGTAGACATTCGATTTGTCGATCGCGATCGTCAGTATCGATGCAAACCCCTCCGCGGTATTGAGGTCATCGGACGTAAAAGGGACAAGGCGTCCGGCGGCATCATATTTGTCGTAAAGTGCGAGGGTACCGATTACCGACTCCCCCATTTTAAGAGGCACGCAGACCACCGACTTCACCTCGATTGCAGGGATATGCATCACCTCCGGCGTCATCGAGGCGTCCTCGACGAGCAGCGAGGTCTTCTGCTCAGCCACGCGCCCCGCAATGCCCTCCCCCATTGCAAGTTCCATCCCGTCCTCCACGCCCTTCGGAAGTCCGTAATGGGACTTTATCCTGAGTCTGCCGTTTTCGATAAGCCGGATGATGCATCCCCGCGCCGACAGCAGCCTGGCCATCTCCTCCGCCGTCTTCTTAAGAAGGTCATCGAGATCGAGGACGGAGGTGACCGCCCTGCTCAATTCATAGAGGGCGGTCAGCTTGCCTACCTGCTTCTTTGTGGAGAGGTAGAGTTCAACGTTGGTCGCAACAGACCCTATCGAATGGGCAAGTATAGTCAGGGCGTTCATTTCGTCTTCCGAGAACGCGGTGCCTGCCAAACTTCCGACAAACAATATCCCCGAACAGGAGTTTTCCCTCATGATCGGAACGGCCGCGAAAGAGCGGCTCTTTTGGCGCAACCACGGCTCATCGTCGGCGTATGCCGAGATGTCCTTCGCAACAACCGGCTTGCGCGCAGTCATGATCACCTTCGCAATGCCTCTGCCGGCATCGAGACGGATGTCCTCACCCCTGTCGACAGGAGTCCCGGACGCCTCGAGGGAAAATGCAGTACTTCCCGGCCTCTGCATGAATATGAGGCAACGGTCATAGTTGAGCTTCACCGCGATTGTTTCTGCTATCCGGGAAAGTGCCTCTTTCAGGTCGGGCGTTGCGCCGGCTATCCTGGCCACATCGAGGAAGAGCTCCGTCTCGCTGAGTTTCCGCTTTATCTTTTCGTGCGATGACTCCAGGTCCGAGGCCATGGCATTGAAACTCCTGGCGATCACGCCGAATTCGTCTTTCCTGTCCATGGTGACCCTGTAGGACAACTCTCCGTGCCCGAGCCGCTCGGTAGCCCTGAGGAGTCCGTTGAACGGCTCGGCGATCGTCCGTCTTATGCGGATAATGAGAAAGATCGCGGCAAAGGCACTGAAGGCGATCAGCGCCATCAGGTAGAATATCAGGTTCCTTTTCATCTGCTCGGTCCGTCTGGCGCTCTGAAGGAGCCTCACACTCGCGGATTCCTGCATCAGCGCGATGCTCTCGACGGTCTTCCGCCCTGCAGCATTTATCGCCTGCAGGTAGTTCAGGACGTCCCTGTTTCCAACCGGATGACCTGCTGCGATCACCTGTTTCGAATAAGCTATCGCCGGGGCAAACTCCCCTTCGATCCTTGCGATCTCCTGTCGCTGCCCGACACTGTCTCTTGCGGTGCTGAAACTTCTATCGAGGTCGGCGGCCTTTTCGCGGTACTCAAGCCTGAATCTTCCGTCTCCTGTCAGACCCCAGTTGTTGGTCACCTCAAGAAAGGCATAGATGCTGTTTTCGAGATCACCCGCCGCCTTGAACTCCCTGCTTACGGCGCTCAGGTCCCCAGCGCGCGATGTCATTTTCCCGAAGATAACCAGGGTGCCGAAGGCAAAGACGGCGATGAGGACGAGAAAGATCGAAAGCATGAATGAGAGCTTTAATCTGAGACTCATTCCCTGACTCTTTCCACGGCCTTCCGGTAGAGCTCCAGATATCTCTCCGCAGATCTGACTGAAGAGAAATCGGCCGTCATGGCAGCGGTGATCATCTTCCGCATCCTCCGCTTGTCCCTGTATACTTCGAGTGCCTGGCGCACGGCGCCAAGCATGGCGGAGGAGGAGTATTCCGAAAAGAAAAAGCCGGTCCCCCCGCCGGTGCCCGCATTGTAACTTTCAACCGTTTCGGCCAGACCACCGGTCCTTCTGACGACCGGGACTGCGCCGTATCTCATCGAGATCAGTTGTCCTACGCCGCAGGGCTCATACTTCGAAGGCATCAGAAAAAAATCCGATCCGGCATAGATCAGATGGGCAATCCGCTCTTCGAAACCCACCTTGACGAAAACGCTTTTTCTGTGTCTGCCTGCGACCTCCCCCAGCATTTCCTGGTAATGATCATCGCCCCTTCCGAGAACCACCGTATTGACGCCAAGCGCTGCCATAGCGCCAATGGCATCCACGAGCAGATCGAGTCCCTTCTGCGAGGTGAGTCTGCTGACGACACCGAAGACCGGCCTGCTTTCGTCGGACAGTCCTGTCTCGGCGAGAAGGGCCCTCTTGCATCTTCGCTTGCCGCCGAGGTCTCCACTTTCGTACCCTGCGGGCAGCAACGGGTCCTTCGCGGGATCCCACTGCCGGTAATCGATGCCGTTAACCACGCCGTAGAGATCATCCCTTCTTTCTCTGAGGACCCCGTCCAGGCCGAAGCCGTTTTCCGGTTCGAGGATCTCCCGCGCATAGACAGAACTCACGGTATTGATAATATCTGAGTAGACAAGACCTGCCTTCATGAAATTCAGCTTTCCGTAAAATTCGAGCCTGGCGGGTGTGAAGTAATCCCACCCGAGGCCCGTAAACTGCAGATCGGAGGCCGGGAAGATCCCCTGGTAGCCGAGATTATGAATGGTAAAGAGCGTTGCGGTGGCGTCGAGGCCGCTGCTGTGGCCGTAGAAGTCTTTGAGGTACAGTGGCGTCATGCCGGTCTGCCACTCGTTGCAGTGAATCACGTCCGGCCTGATGTCCATTGCGCGGCACATTTCAAGAACAGCCCTTGAAAAGAAGGCGAACCTCAGGGCGTTGTCCGGATAATCTCCCCCGGCAGGGCCGTAGAGTTCAGACCTTCCGAA
>JAWOKY010000077.1:0-19053 GCA_033853975.1 Thermodesulfovibrionales bacterium | reverse complement strand
CCTCCAGCTGGTTTTTTGCCTTGTCAAGCTCCTTTTCATCCACGGGCTCTTTCTGGAGTCTCTCCATCTCTCCTTCGAGCGCCCTTTCCGCATCGGCAACCTCTTTGCCCGGCTGCAGGTCAGCCGAAAGGTAGAAGAGCGAAGGGTCTTTCGAAAGAAGAGAGTTTTGCGCATCAACGTCGAAGGCGAGCTGTTTATCGAGAACAAGGTCCCTGTACAGACGTGAACTCTTCCCCCCGGAGAGGATAGTTGCGAGGACTTCGAGGGCGTAACTGTCGGGTTGTCTGAGGTTGGGGACATGATAGCCAATGACGATTGAAGGGAGCTGAGCCTCCCTCCTGACATATATTCGCCGCTCACCCGCCTGTGCAGGATCGACATCCCTCTGCTGTTCCGGCGCGACACCTCCGGGGATGGATCCGAAGGTCTTCCCGATCATCCCGATCAATTTCTCCTTGTCGAAATCACCCACCACTACGATAAAGGCGTTGACCGGATCATAATATGTCCTGTAGTAGGCCCTGACGTCGCCGAGAGTAAGACCTTTGACATCCTCCATCCATCCTATGACAGGCCAGTGATAGGGCTGCACCTGAAAGGCCGCAGCCTCGAGCTGCTCCTGCAGAAACGCCGAAGGGTTGTCCTCAGTACGCATCCTTCTTTCTTCCATCACAACCATCTTTTCAGTCCGAAAATCCTCTTCCCTCAGGCGAAGGTTCGCCATGCGGTCCGCCTCGAGATCAATTGCAACCCTAGCCCGGTCCGAGCTCAAATTCTCGAAATAGGCCGTATAATCACGGGAGGTGAATGCGTTATCGTTGCCGCCGTTTTCCTGGATGATCTTCGAGAATTCCTCGGGTCCTGTCTTTTCAGTCCCCTTGAACATCATATGTTCGAGCATGTGAGAAAGACCCGTCTTGCGCCACTGCTCATTTCTGGAACCGACACGGTACCAGACCTGAAAGGTGATGAGCGGGGCCTTGTGGTTCTCAAGCAGGATTACCTTAAGCCCGTTGCCGAGAGTCACCTCAGAAACCTTCCCGGCAAGGCCCGCAGCGGAAGACGTGGCAGGCGGAACAAGAAAGTTGAGACAGCAAACGATGCTTACCAATATCGCAAGGCATTTATATTTCATCATCCTCACCTTCCCGCAGCGGATCTCAGAGCGTTCGCGAACATGACTTCTTTTTTATCATGATAGCGGGTCCGATTTCAACGTTATAGAGCCGCCCTGCTCCTTTTACAGGGAAATGAGCAAATACCATACCGGCATTATGCGAGATTCATTCGTACTGCTTAAAATCGCATACAGGCCTTGCCCTGTGGCGAAGCATAGGGCACAGAAGCGAAGAATGCTTGCAAAAAAATGCTTCTTATGATATTCATTTATCAATATTATCATCTCAAGGAGGCCTCATAATGGATGATGTCAAACGTATTCTCGTAGTGAGCAGGATGTCCCGGAACTGCCAGAAGGCAGTGCATTACGGCGTTTCTCTCGCCCACAAGTACGGCGCGGAGCTCTTCGTCCTTCATGTCGTTTACGACCCCTTCACTTTCGGAGACTGGAACCTCCCTATCCCGGATGTTGAGGCGGCATACAAGAAGACGATCGAACAGTCAAAGGCCGAACTCGAAAAGATCATCAGCGGCGAAAAGAAAAAGGGGATGTCCATAAAGGAGATGATAAAAGGGGGAAAGCCGACACAGGAAATCCTCAAGGTCGTTGCCGAGCAGAAGATCGACCTTATCGTAATGCTGGCACATGAGGAGGGAAGACTTGAACACTTTCTCTTCGGAAGGAGCAACGAAGAAATCTTCAGAAAAATGCCGTGTTCGATACTCATGGTGAAGAAGGAACCTGAACCCGTACCGGAACTCGATTAATCACTTTCGGTACGGTACGACAAAGGGGCGATGTCTTCATCGCCCCTGAAAATCCCCGGGTCACCCCGCCCCTCAACCAGGGCAACCCGACGCGTGATAGCCTTCCTACCCTTCCAGCAGAGTGGAAAACTGGTTATGGTGGTCTTCTTCCTGAGAAAGTATGTCTTCGAAAAGTTTCCTCGTGACTACATCGTTTTCCTTCGCAGCCAGAGCTATGATCTCCCTATACAGTTTTATCGCCCCTTCCTCGGCCTTCTTGTCCAGTTCGAGCATCTCCTTTATGCCCTTCCCGACCTCAATGGGAGAGGGCTTCGTTGTGAGTTTTCCTCCCAGATAGTCGAGCCTCTCCGCAATCGCCTCGGCATGCTTCATCTCCACAATCGCTATGCTCTTGAAGATACCCCCAACGGACTCCGAGTTGATGCCGGTCACCGTCACATGCTGCCAGATGTACTGGATGCTGACCTGAAGCTCCATAGCAATAGCCTCATTCATTTTGTCCTTCAATTCTTTGCTCGCCATATTCTTCCTCCACTGCAGGGGTTGAGGCCGGAATCCGACCTTGAGCTGGTTCTTTCTGCGAAGAAATCCCTTCCTTTGATATAAAGTCTATCCCCTCCTGTCATAATGTCAAGCGACGACCGAGGTCCCGCCCCTTCGACAGCCGAAGCCGCAGCGCCTTGGCCGCTTCGAGCGACCCGACGATCAGAAATGTGACTGCCGCGATGAAAGCCAGCCGGAAAGAGGCAACGTCTGCGAGTCTGACTCTTTCTCGGAGGAAAGGGATCGATATGCCGGCCAGGAGAAACAAGACCGATGCAAAAGCCCAGAGGTTGATGATCCGGTTTGTGAAGATTCCAAGAGAAAAAACGGACTCCCTGTCCGAGCGGGAGACATAAGCAAGGATAACATGGCCGAAGATCCATGCAGAAAAGGCAAAGGTCTGTGTCTGTGCCAGGCCCAGTCCAAGATGCAGCGCGTAGTAATACGCAAAGATGACGGCAAGGAAAAGCGCGGTCCCGTTGATGAAGATGCCCCTGATAACAGGACCGGACAGCACCTCCTCGTCTCTGCGGCGAGGCGGCCTCGAAAAGATGTCCTTCTCCCGGGGCTCTGCAACAAACCCCGCTGAGGCCGCAAGGTCCATGAATAATTCGAGTATCACGATCTGTATTGGGCTGAAGGGCAGCGGTACGCCCAGGGCAATCGGCAGAAGAAAGATCAGTATGAGCGCCGCCTTTACCGACAGATAATATTTTATTCCTTTCTGAAGATTATCAAAAAACTTTCTCCCCTCGAAAATGCCCTGCGTGATTGTGACATAATTGTCGTCTGCAAGGACCACCTCCGCGGCGTCCTTCGCCACATCAGTTCCCCTTCTCCCCATGGCGATGCCGATATCGGCCCCTTTCAGAGCCAGAACATCGTTTATGCCGTCGCCGGTCACTGCCACCACCTCGCCGTCCTCCTGAAGTGCCTTCACTATGCGGTATTTGTGGTGGGGGCTTGTCCTTGCAAAAACAGACGCCTCCTTCACCTTTGCCTTCAACTCTTCGTCGCCAAAGCGGTCGATTTCTTCACCGGTATATACCTTTTCAGCAGGGACGCCCGTCTGCTGCGCTATGAAGAGGGCCGTCGACGAATGATCACCCGTCACCATGATCGTCCTTATGCCTGCGCGGGAGACGGCGGAAATTGTCTCCTTTACACCCTCTCTGGGCGGGTCCTCGAAGCTGATCAGGCCGACAAGGTCCATATCTCGTTCGAGTTGCCGAAAATCGCCGTTTTCCTCGCCCGCCGGCAATAGCTTTTGCGCAACTGCAATCACCCGCCGCCCCGAGGCCGTCTCTGATGAGAGGCGCTCCATCGCATCGCCCGGAACACCACGGCAGCTTTCGAAAACCTCTTCAGGCGCACCGCTCACAAGGAGTTCGAAGTCTCCCCCTCTCCTTCTGATCACCGCCTTTGTTTTCTTTTCATCATAGCCGAAGTTCCTCTGTCTGAAGGCCTCATCTTTATCGGCGTCGATGCCCATTCCAGCTGCCTTCTCCCTGATCGCCGTCTCTGCAGGCGACAGGACATACTGCGCCGAGGAGCCAAGTGCCGCGCCGATGATCTCACGCTCACGGTCCCTGGGGTATAGCGAGATGATTTTCATCCTGCCCTCGGTTATCGTCCCGGTTTTGTCCGTGACGATGACGGTCGCGTTTCCGAGGGTCTCGGCAGCTCGCAGACGCTTCACGAGAAAGTTGTTCCTCGACAGGGTATAAGACCCGAGGCCAAGAACCATGGTAATGATGATCGGAAGCTCCTCGGGGATTGTCGCAAATGCAAGGGACAGCCCGGTCAGAATCATCGTCCTGACATCCCTGCCCTGAAAGACACCCGCAACTGGAATGGCCACTGAAAAGAAGGCCGCCACATAAACGAGCTTCGAGACAAGCGATTTCATCGCAATCTGAAGCGGCGTTCTTGGATGCCTTATCTCCTGCATCCCGGATGCGAGTTGTCCAAGCCGCGTCCTGCCGCCGGTGGCAAAAACCTCGGCTTCGCCTTCACCGGCGAGGACAATCGTCCCTGCGTAAATCTGGTCCCCGGCCCGTTTGTCAGCAGGAAAGGATTCCCCGGTAAGCGCAGATTCGTCCAGCTGTATGCCCAGCGCGCGGCCGATCCTCGCATCGGCAGCGACGCTTGTTCCGACAGACAGAACGAGCAGGTCACCCGGAACGACCGCACCTGTCCCTATCTCGACGATCCTACCATCCCTCCATGCCCTGGCCCGGGGCGCCGTGATCTTTTCCACCGAGGCGATCGCCTTCTTCGCACGGAATTCGTTGTATACCTCGGCAAGGATCAGCAGAAAGATCACGACAAATATCGTGAATGAATCTATCAGTCTTCCCCAGATGCTGTAGAAAAAGCCCACGACCAGCAGCAACAGGATCATAGGCTCGGTGACCTCGTGCCTCGCTATCCTGAAGAAGCTGATCTTCTGCGGCTCTGCGATACGGTTAGGCCCGAACTCAGAGAGTTTTCTTCGCGCATCATCCGATGTAAGGCCGCGGATATTTCTTCTGCTTCCATCCATTTATTCACAAATTATACTTCACATTCATTCGACTTCAAGAAAAGAAGAAGGACATGTCATGCCTTTTTGAAAGGTATTGAAAGGCGAGATTTATTGTTACAGTTGCTTACTGGATCAAAAAGGGAGAAGCGGGCGTGATGAAAAAGGTCCATACTCTGGGGCCCCACCACTGCCGCCCGATACAGCAGCCGGCCTCTTCCCGATGGGGTAATTATCCCGAGAGTTCACTTACCAGGGCATCGAGAAGACTCGTTATGACAGACGGATCGAAGTTTCCGTCCAGGTGGGGCAGGATGTTCGGCTCTGGAAGTTCGCCTTTGATCTCCTTTTCCAGCACCCTGCAGAAAGCGGCCACGATCCTGCCGTCAAACTGGGTACCGAGGCACCTTTTCAGCTCATCGAGGGCGCCCGTGAGGTCCATTCTGCCTCTGTAGGACCTCTCCGACGTCATGGCATCGAACGAATCCGCAAGAGACAGGATCTTCACGCCGTCGCTCAAATCCCGGTCCCTCAGCGCAGCCGGATATCCTGTTCCATCGAGCTTTTCGTGATGGTGTCTGATCATTTTCACCACATCCTTCCAGGGAAACCTGATGTTCGACAGGATCTTGTAAGACAATGTCGGATGACGGCGGAGTTCCCTGAGTTCCTTGTCCGTCAGGGTTTCCTTCTTGTTCAGGATTTCGTTGCTTATGACCAGCTTACCGACGTCATGGAGAAAGCCGGCGACGTATATGCCCTCTATGTCCGCCTCGCTCCAGCCAAGTTCCTGCGCTATGGCGACGGAATATCTCGCGACCCTCTGCGAATGATTCCTCGTATAGGGGTCCTTTGCGTCGATGGCCGCGGCAAATGCCTGTATCGTGTCGTGGTAGATGCGCCGCATCTCCTCGTAGAGTCTCCTGTTTTCATCCCTCTGTTCGCTGAGATTCATAAAGAGCGCATGGTTATTGAGGGTGATGGCTATCTGATGGGAGATCACCTTGAGTATTTCGAAGTCCTCCTCACTGTACTCATCGGAAGAATATTTTCCGCCAAGAACGATCAGACCTATGAACTCATCCCTGACCCATAACGGCATGAGCAGCTTTGCGCCGGATGCGACAAGCACCGATTTAAGACTGTCGGGCAGGTCCGGAGACGGCATGGCAGTGCCGATCGAAAGATCCAGAAGATAGGGTTCATCTTTTTTCAGGGGAAGGATGTGCTCCGCGCTGACAGTAAAGGGAGCACCGCCCTGCTCATCGAACCCCTTGTGGGCGACCCTTGCGAGGTTGTCCATCCCTTTATCGCGCCAGAAGATAGCCCCCTTGTTCGAAAGGAAGGTGCCCATCACAACGTAGAGAGCAGACTGTATTTTTTCGCCGAAGGTCTTTTCGGAGGTGACTTCCTGCCCGAGGTCGGCAAGGGCCGAAATATTATAGAGTGCCCGCTTAAGCTCCAGGCTCATTTCGCAGGACCTTTCAGGTGCTCAAGTGCCTCTTCCTCTCGATCGAAGACGAGGATATATTTGGTAATCCCGAGCATCTCGAAGGTGTCTTTGTGGGAGCCGCTCAGATTAGAAAAACAGAGGGTGCCTCCGCATTTCCTCACCCGCTCGATAATGCCAAGCAGAAGCGACACGCCGATGCTGTTGACGAAATCGGTTTTCCCGAAATTAAGGACCACCTTGCGCGTCCCGGTTTCTACGAAACGGTCACACTCCCTGACGAGGCTTTCTCCCGCCAGATTGTTCAGATACCCCTGAGGGTAAAGAACAACGGCGTCGTCCATGGACACGGAGATCACGTTAAAATTCCCTGCCTTCATTTCACCACCTCATTAGGCTTGATGTTTTTTACAAGTATCACCCGCGTAAGGTCGTCCACCCTCTCCACCCGCACTTCATCCATTATCTTCCTCATGAGTTTGAGGCCCCATCCCCTCTTGTTGGCCGAACGCAGCTTCTCTTCAATGAGCGGTTCCCTGACGGCGGAAGGGTCGAAGAACCTCCCGGGGCTCTCGATGCAGATCTCAAGCCTTTCAGGACTGACTGCGAACCGTATCATCACTTTCTTGTCGTAACTCCCGCTATGTTCAATGGCGTTGATGCAGGACTCAATCAGCGCGGTCTGGATCTGATTGATTGTCTCCTGATCCAGACTGATGTTCCTTCCTATCTGTTCGACGGCCTTTGCAGCCACAAGTTCAGCGTCCGATGCCATGGGGATAACCACTTCAAAATATTCTGTCGCGGGTCTCGCCGGGTAGTGTTTCCTTTCGATGACACCGCGGATTTTCTCCGGCGTTCGTCCCTCGTTCTCTTTCATATGCCTGCAGTGCAAATAATCCTCGAATACGGCGTCTTTATTGCCCCTTCCGCGGCCCGGCAGCAAGAGTCCGGCAGTCCTGAGCGCGTCCACGACGGGTCTGAGAGCCGCCTCCCTTACACCAAGTACAGCGGACAGTTTATCCGGGTCATCCAGCCTGCCCTCGCCATTCATTGCCCGCATGAGAACATCGATAGCCAGCCTCCGCTGCCTCTCATCCTGCAGGAACTCATCAAAAATCGACGACCAGTAAAATGCGGTCTGTCCCTCAGAGACATCAAAACTGTAGGCCTCCCAGACGTCCTTTTCACTTATCTGCGTTTTGTGCATTCTTCTGAGGGCCCCTGCAGTATTCCTTATATACAGCGGATTGCCTGCGAGAAGCCTGAGGAAGGCAGGAGCGGGTTCCCTGCCTTCCCGGATCCCACTTTTTTCGCACAGCGATGAGAAAAGGGCAGAAGCCATGTCTTCGGGCAGCGGCCCGACGGTAAGTCTTTCCGCCTTCCCCCTGAAGGCGTTGTCGCTGAAGATACTTTCGAGCAGACCTTCCGGAGAACCGGTCAGGACATGCGGGCAAAGGGATGAATTTATCGACCCCTCAAAAAGACTGATCAGACCCGGCGTGTCACCTTCATGATTTTCGCAGATCTGTCTTGCAAGCGGGAAATCATCGAGCATGATGACAACGGGCATGCCGCCTTCCCTTGCCGCCGCCACGGGTGCCGTAATTGCGCCCAGCATCTGCTCATGTGGACTTCCATCGTTGAGCAGGTAGTGGAAGTCGTCAATAAGGTCGACCATCCAGTCCAGTCCCGAAGAGGCGATAACGGGGACAAGCCGCGAAAGCGGCACGCACATATTGTCCGACAGAGGAGGTTTCTTCTTTACGAAGGCGATATACTGACGGACAAACCTCGCGAAATAGTCCCGCGCAAAGTGTCCGGCCTGCAATGCGGCCCGCCGGAATGCATAATAAAACGGAACAACATTCCCCTCGCGCCAGAAAAGGTCACGGTGAAACTGTTTGAGGAGTTCTGTCTTGCCCATTCCCCGCGGGCCCTGGAGGAGAACATTGGACGCAGATGCGGCGCCTCCTGCAGAGGCAAGAAGCCTGAGGAAGTCAAGCTCATCTTCCCTGTTGAAAAAATCCCCGGGAGGGATAGCGTTAACCGGCATCCCGGCTGTCTCCCTGCATTACTGAATTGCCCCCTTCATATAATGCGCTGACCTGTTTAGGGACGATCTTCGACAGCGCATCGTTTTACCCATTCTACCACATAAAAAGTCTTCTGAGACAGCAAGCTACCAATCGGGTAAATGCCTGCTTTTCACCGCCCCGATCCGGTTTAAAAGAAAACAGAAGTATAGTATAGTTATCATAGTGCCGATAAGCACGGTGGACGGCGCTTCCGCGAGGAGGACGAGTGGAATTTCACGACAGGCCCGCAGATCTGACATCGGGAAACCTGTGGACAAATATATGGGACATGTCGTGGCCCATGCTGCTTGTGATGCTCTTCAATTTCTTCGTTGGCTTCGCCGATGTGTACGTTGCCGGTTTCATAGGTCCCGACGTCCAGGCCGCGGTCGGATTCGTAAGCCAGTTTTACTTTCTGATCATCATCCTTGCAAACGCGATCAGCATCGGCACCCTGGCGCTCGTTGCGCGCGCCGTCGGTGCAGGAGACAGCAAGAAGGCCCTCGAGATTGCAAGACAGTCCGTTCTCTTCAGCGTCCTTGTTGCAGTAGTCCTGACGATACCGGGCTTATTTTTTTACAGGCAATTCATCTCCCTTGCCGGCTTCCCTCCGGAAATCAGGAGGATGGCCGAGCATTTTCTGCGGATTTTTGCCCTGTCCATCGGTCCGAATTATCTGCTGATCATCTCCAATGCCGTCTTCCGTGCAAGCGGAGAAGTGAAGAAACCCCTTCTTACGATGTTCGTCGTCAGCGTCGTCAATATACTCGGAGATTTCTTCCTTGTCTTCGGCATCTTCCCCTTTCCCAGGATCGGATACATAGGCATCGCCATATCGACCGCTTCTTCAGTTACGATCGGGGTATGCATCAACCTTTTTTTCTTCACTGCGGGATGGTGGAAGGATTTCTATGCAAGTCCCTGGCGCATCTCATATGCGACGATCAGGAAAATAGCCTTCTTCGGGTGGCCTGCCGCGCTTTTACAGGTGGCCTGGAACGCGGGCACCATCCTCTTGTATTCTATCCTGAGCAGGCTCGGAAGCGGCAGCATCGCGGCCCTGGCTGCGATCACGAACGGGCTGAGGATTGAGGCGGTCATTTATCTTCCCGCCTTTGCGCTCAACATGGCTGCATCGGTACTGGTCGGGCAGAATCTCGGCGCCGGCAATCACGAGAGGGCGGAACAGATGGGATGGAAGATAGCCTACGCGGGGATCGCCGTCATGAGTCTCCTTGCGATAATTATCTTCATCTGCGCAAGCAGCCTTGCTGCTGTCGTATCCAAAAGTCCCGCCGTTCTTGCGGAGACCGCGAGGTATCTGAGGATCAACATGCTTTCCGAACCCTTCATGGCGCTGAGCTCCATCCTGGGAGGAGGCCTCCAGGGCGCGGGAGACACGAGGGGTACGATGTGGGTGATAGTCATCGCCATGTGGCTCATCAGGCTCCCCCTCGCATACCTCTTTGCCCTCGAACTAAACTACGGTGCTGTAGGCGTATGGATCGCCATGATCATTTCGATGATGCTTCAGGGACTTCTTATGGCGCTTCGCTTTCGTCTGGGAAAGTGGAAAAGAATGGAGGTTGTCTGACCGTCATGCTGAAACTCTTCAATACCCTGGGCCGGCGCATCGAAGGCTTCCGGCCGGTGAACAGGAACCTCGTAACGGTGTTTTCCTGCGGACCTTCCGTATATCAAAAGGCGCACATAGGGAACTTCAGGACATTTCTCTTTGAAGATGTCCTTGTCCGGTATCTCGAATATTCAGGGTACAAGGTGAAATGGGGGATGACGATCACCGACGTTGAAGACAAGGCAATAGCGCAGGCAGCGAAGGAGCACCGCACACTGAGGCATCTCACCGACAGGAACATCCAAGAGTTTCTCAAAGAGATGAAGCTTCTGAGGATCAGGACTCCTGATCAACTGCCACGGGCAAGTGAATGCGTCGCGGAGGCGGCATCGCTCATCTCCCAGCTCATTGAGAGGGGAGCGGCATATCGTCATAGCGGCAATATCTACTTCGACCCGCTGACCTTTCCCGGCTTTGGACAGCTCTACGGTCTCGACATGACAAAATGGCCGTCGAAAAAAAGGAGGTTCCACAAAGACACATATCCCGGAATACAATGGAATCTCGGGGACTTCATCCTCTGGCACGGATACCACGGTGGCGAGAGGGTTTTCTGGGAATCCGGGATCGGCAGGGGAAGACCCTCATGGAACGTGCAGGACCCTGCAATGATCACAAGATATTATGACGAGACGCTGTCCGTGTATTGTGGCGGGATAGACAACCTCTTCAGACATCACGATTATACTCGGGCCATCCTCGAAACAACACGTCCATATCCGGCGTCGCGGTTCTGGCTGCACTGCCTTCATCTGCTTGTAAAGGGACAGAAGATGTCGAAGAGCAAGGGCAACATCTACTACACTGATGACCTTCTGTCTAAGGGGTATAGTCCAGCCGAAGTCAGGTTTTTTCTCATTTACGGCCACTACCGCCAACGTCTTGTCTTCAGCGATGAGATAATCGCAGACACCTCTGCCAGATTGAGGGCCTTCAGGAAAAAGGTTGATATCATTGCAAGGGCGGCACGGAAAAGACGCGGAGAAACAGCCGGCCGCGCAGCGTCCCTGTGCAGAAAGGTTTTCATGAAGAACATGAGCAACGACCTGGATGTCAGGCAGGCCTTCGACGACCTGGACAGCCTGCTGTCACGGACCGCTTTTCAGCAACTCCAACCTGAAGAGGCTTATGGCGTCACATCGGCCCTCAATGAAATAGATCGGGTACTGAGAGTACTCGCATAGGCCCTTTTTACCCCCTCAACCGGATGCATTTTTTCACAGAAATGCTCCACAAATTTACTTGCAACGCCTTTTTTTTAGCGGTACGATTTTAAAAAGAAAAATAAAAATCCATGAAAGGAGGTGAGGGGATGAAAAAGCTCATATTGATGCTGATACCGCTGAGTCTTTTATTAAGTCTTGTTTCAGGGTGCGCCACAAGGGATTACGTCAAGCAGCAGATCGATCCGCTGGTCGACAGGATCAGCAAGCTCGAAGCCAGAGTCTCTGCTCTTGAGGCGAAGGTCAACGACCTCGAAGCCAAGGCCGGAACCGGATCCTCCGCAGATATAGCAGCTGCCAAGAAGGATGCAGCCGACGCAAAGGCACTGGCCGAGGAGGCGATGAAGAATTCAAAGGAATGCTGTGATAAGGCGGAAGATGCAGCCAAGAGGGCGGAAGCCGCTGCAGAGAGGGCCGAAAACGCAGCGAAAAAGGCTGAAAAGGCTTTCGAACTGCACCAGAAGAAATAATGTATTTTCATTCGAGGCCCGGCAGGACCGGGCCTCTTCGATCTCCAGCCCGAGACAGAAGAAACCTTTAACCACCCGGGGCTTCTTCACTCCCCGGGGCATATATTCCGGCTTTTTCCTCGACTCTGGCGGCAACGTACGTGACAAGCTTTCTTATCCCCCGGCCCGTAGCCGCTGAGACAGGGAAGAAATCTACATCACCTTTCTTGCAGTGCTCCGCGAGGGCGTTAAGTCTGCTCCTGTCGCCGGCGGCGTCGAGTTTGGTTCCGACTACCGCCTGAGGCTTTCGGGCAAGCATACTGCTATAAAGTTCGAGTTCTCTGTTGATCTTCATGAGGTCGTCAACCGGGTTGCTGTCGATCCCCTCGGAGATGTCGACGAGGTGAAGAAGCATCGACGTCCTTTCGACATGCCTCAAAAACTGAAACCCCAGTCCGGTGCCCCTGTGAGCACCTTCGATAAGGCCGGGGATATCGGCCACAACAAAACTCCGATACCTTTCGAGCTTGACTACGCCAAGATTAGGCACGAGAGTTGTAAAGGGATAATCCGCTATCTTCGGTCTTGCCGAGGAGATGACAGATATCAGGGTCGATTTCCCCGCATTCGGAAGTCCGATCAGGCCCACGTCGGCCAGAAGCTTCAGTTCAAGGACAAGAGACCTTTCTTCTCCTTCTTCGCCTGGCTGCGCAAACCGCGGGACCTGCCTTGTGGGAGTCCGAAAATGCCAGTTGCCCAGTCCTCCCCTTCCCCCTCTGACAACTACCACTCTGCTGCCGGCGCGATCAAGATCCGCTATTATGTCTCCGGTGTCGGCGTCCTTTATCAGCGTGCCTGGAGGAACCGGCACTACAAGGTCTTCCCCGTCCCTTCCATGCATCTTCTTGCCCATACCGTTACGTCCGGCCTCGGCGGCGTAATCCTTCCTGTATCTGAAATCAAGAAGTGTGTTGAGCTCGCCCTCGGCAACAAAGATGACATCCCCGCCCTGCCCGCCATCGCCGCCGTCGGGTCCGCCCCTCGGGACGTACTTCTCCCTGCGGAAGCTTACACACCCTCTTCCCCCTTCGCCAGCCTTTACATGTATTACTGCGTAGTCGACGAACCTCATGCCGATTCAGGGAATAAAAAAGGCAGAAATCACTCTGCCTTTTTCCGTATGCCCTATGTAATTCCTTCCTATGAGGCAGGATTTACGCTGATCTTTAATCTATCCCTGTCCTTTCTTTCGAAGCTCACCACACCGTCGATGAGGGCAAAAAGTGTATCATCCGATCCCTTACCCACATTGTTACCGGGGTGGAACTTCGTTCCCCTTTGCCTCACCAGGATATTTCCGGCCTTGACGGACTCGCCTCCGAACCTTTTGATCCCGAGCCGCTGCGCGTGGCTGTCACGACCATTCCTTGAACTTCCGACGCCTTTTTTGTGTGCCATTTTATCCTCCGAAAACGATATCCTTGATTTTAAGGACGGTATAGTTCTGTCTGTGGCCGTTGAGCTTTCTGTACCCTTTTCTCGGTTTCTGCTTGTATACGATTACCTTGTCAGACCTCACATCGCCCTGTATTTCCGCCTTGACCGAAGCATTCTCGACATATGGGTTTCCCAGACGCACCGAGTCGTCTTTCGAGACCATCAAAACCTTCTCCAGAGTAACCTCCTGAGAAACGCCGCCGGCAATCTTCTGCACCTGTATCAGATCACCAGCCGTGACCCTGTGCTGTTGCCCCCCTGTTTCTATGACTGCATACATATTATTCACCTCCGCATGATTTCCGAAAGAATATTAAACGATATCTTAACACAAAAAGTCAACTCTTATCAGGGGTTTCCGTATCGCTTCAGCCAGGGTTTCTCTCCATCGGCCGTCCCCGGGGACCGGGACAGTCTCAGAGTCGCACTGCGCGCCAGCCCTCTATAGGCTCCGTAGACCTGACGATATGCATCCCCGCATCCGCGAACCTCCGGAAAGCAGCATCCGCCTGCGTAGTATAGTCCATTACACCCGCCACTACGACAGGAGATGTGCAGTCCTCAAGGAGATACACCTTTTCAACCAGGCGCTTGTCCCTGGCAAGGATGTCATCCAGCAGATCTGCGATCGTCCACGCGACACAGTGGCTCTTGGCCTCCCCGGCGATGACCACTGCGTCGAAATCCAGAAGTTTCCTGAAAAACTTGTCGCTCTTCCTGGCGAGCGGTTCTCCTTCAGGTCCCTCTAGGACCTCGGGCCCGATGACTGAGTAATGCTCAGTAAAAGGATTGTCACCTTTGACATGAAAATCGGGCTGGCTGTAGCGGGCAAAGGAATGAAAGAAAATAGCCTCCTCGACAGAGGGCACGAGGGCGTGACCGATGCCTCCCAGCATGGCATGATAAGGCCATACGGTCAGGTTGTACTTCCCGCCCTCTCTCAGTTTCTCCACATAGCTCAGCAGATGCCGCTGCCCGTATTTCTGGTCGATGCCGAAACTGTAACACATAGCAGGATTGAACTTCCACGCGCCATTTTGAACATCTTCCGCAGAAACCAGAGTAAAAGGGGAAGGATGTTCACCCTTGTCGTTGATAAGATAGATCGAATGGAAGATCTGCATGAGGTTATGCGTGTCCATTGTCGGGCAGACCTGCGTTATTACGCCGAGGTTCCTGTAAATAAATTCTGTCAGTCTTCGGTTGTCGTCGATCGCTCCCGTACCGGAGCGCCCCGCGACATAAAGTTCGAATCCCGGAATGCAGAAGGTGATCTGCACATCGACGGCCACCACGCAGATCTTGAAGGTATCTTCCTGTGCAGGCCGCAAGGCATGTTCTTTTGTCCAGTAGCCGGCGGCAGCGGCTACCTTCTGATAATCCACCTTCCAGACCGCGCCTACCTTTTCAGAATCAAAGTGCGGCGGCAGCGGAAGTTCGTTCATCCCTTTTTGTCACCCTTTCCAGAAGTCATAAACCAAGACTATCACCGTCGCAACATGCTGTCAACACGGGAGACTTTGAGGGCAGGACAGGAATTGGCGGTAGCTTGGATGATACCATTTCGGGCAATGAGGAGCAAAAGAAAACCCTCTGAATCCCTTTTTTCATCTGGACCCAGAAGGTTATATGGTCGGGGCGACCCGATTTGAACGGGCGACCACTCGCACCCCAAGCGAGTGCGCTACCAGGCTGCGCCACGCCCCGAATATCAGATCCTGCTTAAAATGTCTTTGAGTCTTTGCTTGACTAACTTAAGAATATCGGCTTGACTCTGCGGGCTAACAGGCATGCTCTCAGGGGCAGTCTTCACGACCGGGACATGCGCCGTGAACTCTCCGAATCTCTTCCTCACGCCTTCTATGGTATATCGCTCAAGATATAACATTTTCTTTATCTGCATTATCAGTTCGACATCCTTCTTCACATACACGCGCTGACCCGAGCGGTTCTTTCGGGGTCTTAGAAAGGGAAATTCCGTTTCCCAGTAGCGCAGCACATATGTCTCTACTCCGGTGATCCTGCTCACCTCTCCTATCTTGTAAAAAAGCTTGTCCGGCAGCGACAACTGCTGTGTCGCACCCTCTCGGGCCGGTTTATGCATTTATCTTCTCTATCTCTTCCTTTAACTGGTTGCTCACCTTAAAGGTGATCACTCTTCTCGGCGAGATTTCGAGATCCTCACCCGTCTTTGGGTTGCGGCCCCGCCGCGCCATCTTCTTCCTCACATTGAAGGTACCGAACCCGGATATCTTGACCGACTCGCCTTCCGCAAAGGTCAGCTTCATCGTGTCAAACAGTATCTCGACGATATCCTGGGCTTCCTTCTTCGAAAGGCCCACTTTTTCAAATATTGCGTCAACTATATCCGCTTTCGTCATCTGTACCTCTCCCCAAAGGAATTTTCTTAATTATATTGAGGAGATAGCTTCTTGTCAAGAATATTTTAGTTTAAATTTTCGATTTTTTGCACGTACGGCAGCCCCGCGCCCCTCCTGTGTTATTATATATGACTTTCAGGAGGTCAAATAAATGCCATATAAAGATTTGAGGGACTTCATAAAAGTTCTTGAAAACAAAGGATTGCTCGTCCGGATCAAGGCAGAAGTCGATCCGATACTCGAAATCACGGAAATCACGGACAGGATGTGCAAGTCACCGGGAGGCGGAAAGGCGCTATTTTTCGAAAAGGTGAGAGGCTCCGCATTTCCGGTAGTCACAAACCTCTTCGGTTCCTTCGAGCGCATGTGCACGGCACTTGAGGTAAAGGAACTCGACGACGTCGCCCGCAGGATAGATGACCTCCTGAACCAGGCACCGCCAAAGGGGCTCATCGACAAACTCGCCCTACTGCCTAAACTTTTCGAATTTTCCAAGTATTTTCCGAAACAGGTGAAGTCTGCTCCCTGTCAGGAAGTAGTCGAAAGAGATAACCCGGATCTCGGGAAATTCCCCATCATCAAGTGCTGGCCCCACGACGGCCAGCCCGGCGACGAAGGACGTTTCATCACCCTGCCGATGGTGTTCACGAGGGATCCCGAAACGGGCCGTCCCAACTGCGGTATGTATCGTATTCACGTGTACAACCGAAACACCACGGGGATGCACTGGCACATACACAAGGACGGCGCAAGGCATTACGACAAATACTGGAAATCGGGAAAGCGCATGCCTGCCGCAATAGCCGTAGGCAGTGACCCTGCAGTCATCTACGCGTCAAGCGCGCCTCTTCCCGAGGCGGTGGATGAGATGATGTTCGCCGGCTTTCTGAGAAGATCACCTGTGGAGATGGTCAAATGCATCACCTCTGACATCGAAGTCCCGGCTAACAGCGAGCTTGTCATAGAGGGGTATCTCGACCCCGGCGAAACGAGGACCGAGGGCCCCTTCGGCGACCATACAGGATTTTACTCGCCTGCAGAGCCCTATCCCGTATTTCATGTCACATGCATCACCCACAGGCGCGACATGATCTATCCGGCGACAATCGTCGGCAAGCCGCCCATGGAGGACTGTTACATGGGAAAGGCTACTGAAAGGATTTTCCTGCCCCTTATCAGGCTCGACTTCCCCGAGATCAGGGACATAAACCTGCCGATGGAGGGGGTCTTTCATAACTTCGCCATAATCTCGATCAGAAAGAGTTATCCCGGCCACGCTAAGAAGATCATCAACGGTCTGTGGGGCAAGGGGCAGATGATGTTTGCCAAGCTCCTCATCGTTGTCGATGAGGACGTCGATGTGCAGGACCTCTCCTACACCGCCTGGCGCGTCCTGAACAACGTCGATTGGAAAAGGGACACTGTCTTCGCCGATGGACCCCTCGATGCCCTTGACCATGCCGCAAACTGGCCCCGCTACGGCTCGAAGATGGGAATCGATGCCACGCGAAAGACGCGGGAAGAAGGGATGATGAGGGACTGGCCTGATGAGCTATTCATGTCGGAGGAGGTCAGAAAACTCGTTGATTCACGCTGGAAGGAATACGGGATCGATCGGAAATAGCACAGGTAAACTGTTGAACATCGAATAATGCAAAACGCACTTATCAAATGGCTGATAAACACCATTGCGATCATCCTTGCGGTCAGGATCGTGCCCGGCATCACATACGGAGGAGACTGGGCGGGCATCCTCGCAGTCGGCGTAATTTTCGGACTCATAAACACCGTGATACGCCCCGTTATCAGGCTTTTCTCACTTCCTCTTCTCATCATCAGCCTCGGCCTTTTCACCTTTGTGATCAACGCGCTCATGCTCAGTCTGACTTCGTGGATATCAGGGGAATTGAAACTGGGATTTCACGTCGGGAGTTTTAAGGCGGCCCTCATCGGCTCACTGCTCATAAGCCTCGTGAGCCTCGTGCTGTCATGTCTTCTTCCGCCCCGGGAACCGCATCCTTAGCCACACAAAAGTCTGCTGACGGCGGCGCTGCCCCGGGATCAGGGCGGGCACTTGGCGCAGACAGACGTGAAGAGGGCAGTGCTCAGATACCTGTCGCCCCTATCAGGGAGTATCACAACAATCGTCCCCTTACCGATCTTCTCCGCCATTTTCAGCGCACCCGCAAAAGCAGCACCGCTGCTCATGCCGACAAAGAGGCCTTCCTTGACAGCCAGCATCCTCGTTGTATTAAAAGCCTCGTCATCGGGGATATTCAATTTTTCATCGAGAGCATCGGGATTATAGATCTTCGGAACGATCGACTCCTTCATATTTTTCAGCCCCTGGACCCTGTGGCCCAGAAGAGGTTCGACTCCGACGATCTTTATCTTTTCGTTGAATTCCTTAAGCCGCCTTCCCGCACCCATCAGCGTGCCCGTAGTCCCCATGCCTGCGACAAATACGTCAAGCCTGCCTCCGGTCTGCTCGATGATCTCCCTGCCCGTCGTTTCATAATGCGCTCTTATATTCGAAGGATTGGCAAACTGGTTGGGCATGTAATATTTGTCCGGCGACTCGTCCATTACTTTCCGGGCAAGCCTTATCGCGCCGTCAGTGCCTTCCTTTCCGGGGCTCAGGACAAGCTCTGCGCCAAAGGCCTCGAGCACCTTTCTGCGCTCGAGACTGACGCACTCGGGCATGACGAGCTTTACCCTGTATCCCTTCGCCGCGCCAACCATCGCAAGTCCTATTCCGGTATTTCCCGAGGTCGCCTCGAGTATCGTGTCGCCCTTCCGTATAAGGCCGGCCTCTTCGGCGTCCTTGATCATGTAATAGGCGATCCTGTCCTTGATAGACCCGCCGGGATTGTTCCCTTCGAGTTTGGCAAGAATCGTTACTCCCGAGTGAGGGTTTATCGCATCGAGTCTTACGAGAGGCGTATTTCCCACACAGTCAAGAATTCCCATATTCGCCCCCTGACAACATAGTATTGAACTATAACAAATTTCCCGGACCTGTGCAAAGAAGTACTTCTTCCATAGCCTCGTTTTTTGTTGATCTTCCCATGACTTGGTGATAGCCTGAAAGTAGAAAACAAGACGAGAAGGAAAAGGAGGTCAACATGTTTCAGAAGGAAGAAAGCAATGCGGGAACCATTCTCGCTTCGTTCCTGATTGGCGGCATCGTCGGGGCCGGAATTTCACTTCTCTTTGCACCCTATTCAGGCAGGAAGATGAGGGGGAAGATAGCTGATCTGGCTGACGACGCAAAAGAGTATGCAACTGATTATGCCAGGAAACTGAAAGAGAAAGTTGCCTGACTGTCCGTCGGGACGGAAGGATGCCGCGTGGGTCGGATTTTCCCGACCACGTGGCAGGCCTT
>JAWOKY010000076.1:0-2534 GCA_033853975.1 Thermodesulfovibrionales bacterium | reverse complement strand
GGCTCCGCAGTCCATGAGTTTCTTCACGGCCTTCCGCGCGATCTCATCCACGTCGGTGTGGGGCTCATCCGTCGCTTCAAGCTTCAGCTTCCTGCCGCTCTGGATCTCTCTTGCGATGACATTCGCCGCTGCCCAGATTCCGAGATTAAAAGATCCCCATCCGCCCAGCCCGGCCTCGAGCTTGTCTACGGTGAGGAACTCAGGCCGTGCGGTTACAGCCCTGAAGACTGCGATTATCTCCCTTTCCATGGTTATACGCTCCTTCCGGGTCCCGGCATCCTCAAAGTTTCCATTCCCTGGCCACACGCATGAACGCCCTTATATTCTCCAGGGGCACCGTCGGCGGTATGTCGCAGCCGGGCATGAGGATGAAGTGGCCCTCTGTTCCTGCAGCCCCCATCACTCGTTTGCAGGCATCTTCCACATCCCGGGCAGAGCCCTGGAGCAGTACCTTCACTGGATCGATATTGCCGGCAAAACACATCTTGTCAAGCAGCGTCTCTTTGGCCTTGGTCATGTCCGTCTTGTGGTCAAGGCTTATGCAGCTTGCACCGGTAAGCGGGAAAAGGTCAAGCCTGTCTGTCGTATTCCCGCAGACATGCACTATGGTGCGGACACCGCGAGAGTGAGCCCAGTCCGTAAATGCCTTCAGATAGGGGAGCACGAATTCTTCAAACTGCCGTCTCGATATGAGGTCCCCGGAAGCAGTAGGTTCGCCGAGCAGTATGACCTCGAGCCGATCTTCTCTCACGGGCCGGTCAAAGAAACAAAAGAGAACCTTCAGGGCAAACTCCAGAATGCTCCGGACGAATGAGGGCCTCCTGTAAACCGACTTCATCATAGTTTCCTCGCCGATGAACCGTGCAGCGAGGGTAAAAGGTCCCCAGGCGGTCAATGTCACGAGGTACTCGCTGCCTATGGCCGACTGAGTCAGCTCCAGGGCCTTCCGAAGTGTCGCAATAACGGGATCTGCATCCAAAAGAGCGACGTCGAGCTTGCGGATATCCTCTTCAGTGGAGATGATAGGGGAGTCGAGGTCGGGAGTGCCTATCTCTCTGTATTTGATCTTACCGCCAAAGGCTGCCACCGGGAAGTTCGGATATCCGGAACCCACATAAACGATATCGCTGAGCAGCCGGGCCGACACCTCGACAATCATATCAGACATCCTCTCCGCATCGAGAGCCATGTCCTTGAAAGATGTGCCGTAATGATGCACTGACCACATTCCCCCGCCGATGAGGGCGGCGGGGACCCTGTCTGTTCTTTCCCCCGAAAGGGTTCTAAGGACAGTTTCCCGGGGAGTCATGGAGCGGGGCGACCGTGCATAAAGGATTCTTCCCCGGACGGAAAGACGGCGGGAAAAACATTATCAGACCGACAACCATCTGACATACCCTATAATAGATGATGTGCGCCGAATTTTCTACAGGGAACTCTCTCACGTTCCGGAAGGGGGGGAGCAGCCGGGCATCAGAGAGCCCTGATGAGATCAAGGAGGCGATCCAGGGTAATCGCCCTCCTTTCCACAGGAAGGCCGGTGAATGCACTGAACTTCCTGACCTTCTCTTCGTCGATCGGAATGACCCCCGTATCGAAGACGATAATCCTCCTGTAATTCGTAAACATTTCTTTGAAGTCGAAACCGAAGTCCTCTTTTCCCGTAGTGAACATGTCTTCCCAGGCATTAACCCAGCCCGCGGAAAGAAAGAAACTCGTTGCCTCGGCGTTAAGCCTCTGCACTTCTTCCCGACCGACCATCGCCTCGAGACAATTGCCGGCTTCGATCCTTTTGGCACCGTAATGCTCGAGGATTTCCTGGATATCGGGATGGCAGTGGCCATAAATGACCTTGATCTCATTTCCGGCCTTATACTGTTCCTCCAGGGCTTCGGTCAGTTTCGATTTCAGTCTGTCGAAATTCACGTGCAGGGCAGCATCGAGGAAGAAGATCTTCCAGTCGAGTCCCTTTTTCCTGATCAGATACTCCAGTTCTTCCCTGAATATCCCGCAGCTGATGAAGATGACCGATTTCTTTTTCATAACAATATTATAAGAGCGCGGCGTCTCACCGCGCAAGGCAGAGCAGTGACGGTTGAACACGAAAGGGACAAAGATCGATTATAATAAAATAAGGTGCAGGTAACGAGCAGGGCATTTAAACACCTCGGGCGTGCACTGCTGCGCCGGTGTTTTGGGCCCGCAGACTTCCGAAAGGACGACTTGCACCGTTGGATCGAGACGACAGGATGAGGTCACGATGAAACGTGCTGGCAAGAAACAGATCACGGAAAGGCCTTCGTCGCTCCATCGGAAGAAGGAAGCCCCCGGTAAACTCATAGACCTGGACACGATCAGAAAAGAGCGCGACCTGATCACCAGTGAATACCTGCAGAGCAGGAGGCTGTACGAGAACATTCTCGACGGGCTGACGTGCGGCATATGGGTAGCCGACGAAAACGACGTCATCTTCTATGCCAATAAAGGGATGGAGATGATCGCCGGTGTTACGAAGCAGAAGCTTCTGGGCTACC
>JAWOKY010000075.1:0-4950 GCA_033853975.1 Thermodesulfovibrionales bacterium | reverse complement strand
CCGTGCCACGTGATATCGGGGAGACCTCCGCTTCCCTTCCGTCCGGTCAGGAATTGATTTCTCATGAGGGAAGGATGTCGCATGCGAAAGGCGATCATTCCGGTCACGAAGCGCAGCATGTCTTTGTTCTCATCCGCCAATCTCCAGTCGAACCAGCCCAGTTCATTGTCCTGGCAATAGCAGTTGTTGTTACCGTGCTGGGTTCTGAGCACTTCGTCACCGGAAAGTATCATCGGCGCCCCCTGACTCAGAAGAAGTATCGCCACATAGTTCTTTGCCTGTCTCTTTCTCAGCGTCAGAACTTCGGGATCGTCAGTCTCTCCCTCGACACCGCAGTTCCAACTTAAGTTGTTATCGCAGCCATCACGGTTGTTCTCGCCGTTGGCTTCGTTATGCCTTGCATTATAACTGACGAGGTCCCGGAGCGTAAAACCATCATGGCAGGTGATGAAATTGATGCTGTTCGCCGGCAACCTGCCCTCGGGTTCATAGAGGTCGCTGCTTCCCGAAAGTCGGGTAGCGACTTCTCCGATCAGACCCGGGTCGCCCCGGACGAAACGCCTGATCACGTCTCTGTATCTGCCGTTCCACTCCGCCCAGCGAAATCCAGGGAAATCCCCGACCTGATAGAGCCCGCCCGCGTCCCATGCCTCAGCGATCAGCCTCGTATTTCCCAAGACATCGGAGAGCTCTATATACCAGGGCATCGGCGCATAATGGAGCGGTTTTCCTTCGTGGCCTCTTACGAGCACGCTCGCAAGATCGAAGCGGAAGCCGTCCACGTGCATCTCGCTCACCCAATACTCAAGACACTCGATGAGGAATGCAGTCACTATGGGAAAGTTACAGTTGACAGTGTTGCCGCAGCCTGTATAGTCAAGGTAGATGCTGCGATCATTCGGATCGAGGTGGTAAAAGCCCTTGTTGCCGAGCCCCTTGAAATTGATCGTCGGGCCGTCAGCGCCGCCCTCCGCTGTGTGGTTCAGGACAACGTCGATTATCACCCCGATTCCGGCCTTGTGCAGGGCCTTCACCATGTCACGAAACTCACGCAGATGAGTGCCTTTTCCGGGCGATATGCAGTAACCCGGATGCGGCGAGAAGAAACTGTGCGTGCTGTAGCCCCAACAATTCCTGAGCCCTCTGGCCCTGGCCGCCCCGGGGACGTCCTGCTCGTCAAAGGCCATTACCGGCATCAGTTCAACGTCTGTGATTCCGAGTGATTCGAGGTACGGAATCTTCTCGATCACGCCGGCGAAGGTGCCGGGATGCTTTACGCCGGAAGAGGGATGGCGCGTAAATCCGCCCACATGCATTTCGTAGATGACCGAGTGCTCCGGCGTCCGGTTAAGAGGCTCGTCCCCTTCCCAGTCATATCCATCGTCAGAGACCACAATGCCGCGCATCGATGAGGCGACGTTGTCTCCGGGTCTGCTTGCCAGTCTCCGGTCCCAGAGCTGATCGCTGACCGCGCGGGCAGCAGGGTCGACGAGAACCTTCTTCCTGTCGAACCTGAAGCCCGACTTGCGCGTATCATCAGGGCCGTCAAGTCTCCATGCATATTGAATACCCGTCGGCAGTCCCTCGACGCGTACATGCCAGGAATAGTATGTCCGGTTCACGGCCGGGTCAAGGGTCACTACCTGAAAAGGCTCGCGGCTCTCCGCGCCCTCAAACAAGAGGAGCTCTGCGCCTGTCGACCGCAGGCCCCAGATAGAGAAATTTGTCCCCCCCTCATCGACAGTTGCGCCGAAAGGAAATCGTCGCCCCGCGCTGACTTTGTATGGTTTCATATATTGCTCAGGTATTTGGCGCGCTCCCGTTTCTTTCCCTCAAGTCCCACGCGACACGGCCGGTCAGGTCTACTTTCACCGGCTCAGCCTTCCAGATGTCCCGGCAGTATTCCTTTATGGCGCGGTCGGAGGAGAATTTCCCCATCCTGGCGGTATTCAGGATCGACATCCGCGTCCACCGGTCTCTGTCGCGATAGGCCTTCCCGACTTCGTCCTGACAGTCTATATACGACTGAAAATCCGCAAAGAGCATATACTCGT
This sequence comes from Thermodesulfovibrionales bacterium, assembly GCA_033853975.1. Lineage (GTDB taxonomy): Bacteria > Nitrospirota > Thermodesulfovibrionia > Thermodesulfovibrionales > UBA6898 > JAWOKY01. Next base: position 2,896 of record JAWOKY010000075.1, on the reverse strand, counting down.
CACGATCCATGAGAGTGTCCAGAAGGGGTCTGAAAAGGTCCGGCTCGTTCGGCGAAAAATGCCCGCCGCGTATAAGCTCAATCACTCTTCTCAGCAGCGGGTTCGAAGCGCAGAGAGAGGACGGGCTGTAGCCCCGATCTTTCGTCTCCTGCACCTGCTCCGCGGTGAGCCCGAAAAGGAAGAAGTTCTCTGGACCCACTTCCTCCCTTATCTCGACGTTCGCGCCGTCAAGCGTACCTATCGTGAGGGCACCATTAAGGGCGAACTTCATGTTCCCCGTCCCCGACGCCTCTTTCCCCGCCGTCGAGATCTGCTCCGACAGGTCCGCAGCTGGATATATCTTCTGCCCGTTCTTCACGTTGAAGTCAGGGAAAAAGACGACCTTCAGCCGCCCTCGAACATCCGGATCGCTATTGATCACTTCCGCGACCGCGGTGATGAACCTGATGATAAGCTTCGCCATGAAATAACCGGGTGCCGCCTTGCCTCCGAACAGGAATGTCCTCGGGGTAATTTCAATGTCCGGGTTCAGCTTGAGGCGAATATAGAGCGCAATGATGTGAAGGACATTGAGATGCTGCCGCTTGTACTCGTGGATTCGCTTTACCTGCATGTCGAAGAGCGTAGCCGGATCTATGACGACGCCGGTCATTTTTTCGATTCTCGCCGCGAGTCTTCTCTTGCTGTCGAGCTTCACAAGACGCCACTCCTCCCGGAACTCCCTGTCCTCCACAAACTCCTCAAGCCTCCGCAACTCGTCGAGGTTCTTTATCCAGGTGGTGCCGATCTTGCGGCTTATAAGCTGGGTCAGCCCCGGGTTGCTCAGGACCATCCAGCGGCGCGGCGTGACGCCGTTTGTCTTGTTGCTGAATTTCTCAGGGCTGAATTCATAGAAATCCCTGAGGAGCGTGCTCTTTAACAGCTCGGTGTGCAATGCCGCCACCCCGTTTACCGCATGACTGCCTACACAGGCAAGGTGAGCCATGCGGACCGAGCGCCCGCCGGCCTCGTCAATCAGTGAGAGCCGCGCCACGCGTCCTTCATCGCCGGGATACCTCATCCGGACCTCGTCGAGAAACCTCCTGTTGATCTCGAGGATGATTTCCGTGTGTCGGGGCAGGAGTTCTCCGAACAACGGAAGCGGCCATTTTTCGAGGGCCTCGGGCAGAAGGGTGTGGTTCGTATATGCAAAGGTGTTTACGGTAATGTGCCATGCCTTCTCCCAATCCATCATATGCTCGTCCACAAGAAGGCGCATGAGCTCGGCGACCGCGATGGAAGGATGGGTGTCGTTGAGTTGAACGGCGTACGTCTCGTGGAATGTGTCGAGACTTTTCCCCCTCACAACATGAAGCCGGATCATGTCCTGGAGGGAACAGGAGACGAAGAAATACTGCTGCTCCAGCCGCAGTTGCTTGCCCTGGAGCTGTTCGTCGTTGGGGTAAAGCACCTTCGTCACATTCTCCGAAACGACTTTGTCTTCAACTGCGCGGTAGTAGTCTCCGTGGTTGAAGGCCTGCAGATCGAAAGACTCCGTAGCCTCCGCCTTCCAAAGTCGGAGATTATTGCATGTGCCGACCCTGTAGCCCAGCACCGGTGTGTCATAGGCCACGCCTCTTACAATATGGTGAGGCACCCAGCGCACGCGATAGCGTCCCTGCTCATCGGAGTAAGGTTCTGTGTGGCCGCCGAATTTAACGTCAAGGACGCTTTCAGGGCGGGCGATCTCCCATGGATTTCCGAACCTCAGCCATTTGTCCGTGCGTTCGACCTGCCATCCGTCTCGCAGATCCTGATCGAAGATGCCGAACTCATACCGTATCCCGTACCCGACACTCGGGATTTCAAGTGTGGCAAGGGAATCCAGATAACATGCGGCAAGCCGTCCGAGACCGCCATTACCGAGACCGGGTTCTTCCTCTTGGTCGAGAACCTCTTCTATGTCATACCCTGCTTTCTTAAGTGCTTCCCGCACCCCGCCATAAATGCCGAGGTTAATAAGGTTATTTCCGAGGTGAGGGCCCATCAGAAATTCGGCGGAAAGGTAACAGACTATCTTGAAATCCTTTTTCATGTAGGTATGGAGCGCATGAGCTGCGTTATACATCATTCGGTCTCGCACGGTATACGCAAATGCCATGTACCGGTCGTTCGGCGTCGCCACCTCGGGGATTCCTCTTCCCTGAACACAAATAAGGTTGTCGACGTAGTCACGCCACAGTGTCCTGAGGCCAGGGCCGCTCCGGACATCGTCGTTCAGTTCGACCTCACCCGGTTGCGCCTTATGAACAGGCTTTTTCTTCATGTCCCCCTCCGCTGCGGATTTGGCTTGCAGCCATAAACGTCCTCTCGCACGGGCATCTCACGGGATGGAGGCAAGCCAGGATCCCCACCCCACACAGAAAAGTATAGTACGTTCGGCGACAAATACAAAATCATATCGTGGCACCGGCTGAGAGTCCCGGGAATGACCCCGTTCAGTTATGAGTGGATCTCTGCGGCCAGCTCCCCGATACGGCGGGCATATTCATTCCTCAGCGCCTCAAGATAAATCTGGTCCACCGCGCCGCTTTCAGTGACCACTTCAGTGAAACGCTTCGGGATGCGCGCGCTCTGCGGATCGAAGCCCGTGTCGACACGGGTCTTCCACCTCAGGCACTGGATGTGGCGCGCAACGGCCCCCATATTCCCGGCGAGAGTTTCATAACCGACGCTGCGAAGACAGTCCCCCAGAAGTTCATCAGTATAAACGCTCCGGGCAAAGAGGCACGCGACCATGGAGGTGAGGAATGCGCGTCCCTGCTCGTCTTTCACAAGGAAATCGGCAGCGCTTGCCACATCCTTGCCTCTGTGCTTCTGATCGTAGGAATACCCCGCGGCATCAAGGTGGGAATGC
>JAWOKY010000074.1:0-26754 GCA_033853975.1 Thermodesulfovibrionales bacterium | reverse complement strand
TTCCCGCGATCAACGTCAACGACTCCGTTACCAAGTCGAAGTTCGACAACCTCTACGGCTGCCGCGAATCGCTGGTCGACGGCATCAAGCGTGCGACCGATGTGATGGTCGCCGGTAAGATCGCAGTGGTCTGCGGCTACGGCGACGTCGGCAAGGGCTCGGCCCAGGCGCTGCGCGCGCTGTCCGCCCAGGTCTGGGTCACCGAGATCGATCCGATCTGCGCGCTGCAGGCGGCGATGGAAGGCTACCGCGTGGTCACCATGGACTACGCCTGCGACAAGGCCGACATCTTCGTCACCGCCACCGGCAACTACCACGTAATCACCCACGATCACCTGGTCAGGATGAAGGACCAGGCGATCGTCTGCAACATCGGCCATTTCGATTCCGAGATCGACGTCGCCTCGATCGAAAAGTACCCGTGGGAGGAGATCAAGCCCCAGGTCGATCACGTGATCATGCCGTCCGGCAACCGGATCATCCTGCTCGCAAAGGGACGCCTGGTGAACCTGGGCTGCGCCACGGGCCATCCGTCCTACGTGATGTCGTCGTCTTTTTCCAATCAGACGATCGCCCAGATCGAACTGTTCACGAAGACGGAAAAGTATCCGGTAGGCGTATACACATTGCCCAAGCATCTGGACGAGAAAGTCGCTCGCCTGCAACTGAAGAAACTGAGCGCGCAGCTGACCACGCTGCGCCCCGACCAGGCGGCCTACATCGGCGTCCCGGTGGAAGGCCCCTACAAGAGCGAGCATTACCGCTACTAAGCGATCGGGAGCGCGGAAGAGCGGAAGGCTGGAGGCGCGTAAGCAACGACGAGAAGCCGTTATGAAGATCTGAAGGCCGGACTGCAGCGCGGAAGATCGGAGGAGCGGAAGGTCTCAACGACAGTGCTAAAGCTCGGGAGTGAGGAAGTTTTAAAAAACAGCAAGAATAGAGCACGTGCATGCTTCCGCGCTTCAAGCCTTCCGCTCTTCCGCACTGTCTTTCAGTGACCGGTAGAAGCTCCAGAGAAGCCTGCCAACCTCGGCAAGAAGGGCTTCAACCTCCGAAATATCCGTTTTCAGGTAGTCTCGCCGCTTCGAAAAATTCAGGAGATATTCGGTTTCGGCCAGGGACCCGAGCGCGATATTGACAAACTGCTGAAGTTCCTTTTTGCTTTTCCTGGCATAACCCTCGACTATGTTGGTAGGAACCGACAATGCTGCTCTTCTAAGCTGAGAGGTCAAACCAAACGTCTCGAACTTTGGGAATGAGTCGGTAATTCCATATATCCTGAAGGCAAGCTCATCGGCCTTCTGGAAGACTATGAGATCCCCGTATTTGGCCATGCGCGATTATACCACAAGAAACTTCCGATCTTCCGCACTTCTGCTCTTCATCGCTGTCGTTTCGCCTTCCTCGCTTCCGCTCTTCAGCGCTTCTCAACTATTGGCTTCCCGCCTTCTGCCTACCCGACTATTGAACTATTGCGCTAAAATCGCAACTTTGTTGCGATTTTTTGATTGACCCGCACCAAATTCTCCTGCTATATTAGCCCAATCTTTTTTCAGGGAAGGGATCGGGGCATGGAAAAAAGTAGAGCCTATCCGCGAATCAATCCTTCAATCTTGCCGGCATTTTATCGCTTTGAAATCATCGCCCTTGGATCCGCCCATTCCGTCATTCCGGCGAAAGCCGGAATCCAGAGGTCGGTTTTGAAGTCGCTGGATGCCGGATCAAGTCCGGCATGACGAGATAACGGATGCAGACTATTTGGAGACTGTTATTAACGGGGAGGCCATGTCATGAAGGAGACAGATGTGGGAGACAAAGAGGTAAAGGACGAGGACATCAGGATCATCGTATCGAACAACATGAACCCGAGCGTGGAGCACCTCGTGGCAGAGCTCATCGATTACGAACAGCAGATCGAGTTTTACAAGGTGGCGGCAGAGAGGAAGGGAGATAGCGAAAAGCTCAAGATCATCGAACTCTGCACAAGAAAGATGGCAGAGGTGAAACAGGCGATCCAGCCCGACAGATGGTACAGGCGAAAGCGCATCTTTATCGCATGGGAACTGCTCCACAGAATCGGCGAGGAACTCGTGCCGTTCATGGACAAAGACACCCTCATGGCTGAGATGGACAAGATAGTGATGCATATCAAAGTGTCCTCCCTTCCTGATACGGTGAAAAACGACCTTCTTCTCAGGCTCGACAGGGAACGGACCGCCCTCGGCCAGCCTAACCCCGATATTCCGCGCGCAGCGGCCGCGCTCAAGACCGCGATGAACATTTACAACGATTTTACCGACGACCGCTTCTGGGACATCTGGGCGAAAAAGCTGAACGCCTTCGTGTATGCGGTGATGCTTGCGATCTTCGGCGTGGTCCTCGTACACAGGGCCTGCAGGCCCGAGGGATGGCATGGCGCAGAGTTCGAAGGTCTGAGCATTGCAACGATCATTTTGCTTGGCGGGATGGGCGGACTTGTAAGCGGCATCATCACGGGAGAAAGAGAATACCTTCCGAAGGGCCATTTCTGGATATCGACGCTCTACTACGCACTGGTGAGACCTCTCATGGGTGCCGTCGCAGCAGTAGTCATGTTCTGGCTGCTCCAAAACCATCTCTTCATAAACATCGTCACGGAACCGGCCGGCATAGTCCAGAAGGCGGATCTGGCGGCCGCCTCGATGGGGCCTGAGGTGCAAAGGCAGCTGTTGTCAGTCGCATCTTCGCCGAAGCCTCCAGTTTCAGAGCCTGTAAAAAAGGACGGGACAGGCGCGCCTCAGAGTAATGAATTCAGCTCACTTATTACCCTCAAGGCGGCAAAAGGAAAGGAGGGCTATATGTATGCCTTCCTGCTCTTTCTGGCCGGTTTTTCGGGCGACAAACTCCTTAAGTCCATCGCAGACAGGGCGAATGCGAGACTCATCGCGCAGGCGGAGAAGACGAGAGAAGTGAAGTGAAGAGGCGAACGCGACAAACATACAATGGACGTCAGAATATGTTGACCAATGAGTCATCTCCAATGGGCAGACTGAAGGGGGCGAACAGCCACTCGGAAACCCCCGCTCATTTTCCCCGTCCTCAACAGCCCCCATCTGCCTCTAGGGGCTCCCTGCTTTCGATCCCTGTCATGTGCGGGGTGGCGCCCCGTTTCATTGCAAAAGGTTCAGCAAAGCCGTTCACTTTACGAGAGGTAAAGATGTCATCGTATAAGTGGTTCATCAACGTCGCGGTTCTGATCGTGCTTCTCTTTTTCTGCCCGTCATGTTCGGGGTCACACTCTGATCAGGCCGCCGCGCATACCCGCCAGTTGCCCTGAAATTCAGGGCTATGTTATGATGCCAGCGATTTATGTTAGCGGAACCATAGGGTGCAGACGGCAAAGAAAATTATGTATTTTTTATATAGCAAGATGCAATAGTCATATAAGTTGCTGGTCGAAATATCAGTGTACTCCTCGAATTATTCCAAAGATAGCAATGTGTTTCAAGAAAACACTAATATGGTATTGAAATTGCTGTTCGCTGAGGAAGAGAAAGGGGGTGAATGTAATCAGAGCTGCCTTTTATAATGACGTATTCATAACCCATCGACAAGAAATAAAATATCAATGAGGAGTTGTAATGAATGGTAAAAGCCGTCATTCTGGGACTTTCTACGGTAACATTCTAATCTAACGCAGAGTTCCACGGGCAAGCCCGTGGGTATCTATTTAAAACGGGAGGGATTTAATGAGAACAATGAAAGCATGCTTCATTGCAATTTTTATACTGGTGGTGGCAGTTTCGGTGTCAACTGCGGGGAGCTTTTCCGATTCGGCAACTTCTTTTAAGCCAGGTGACAAGTATTATAACGCCAGCTATCTTGACAACTGTGTGCTTTATGCGAGATGGCTGCAAAAAACTAAATTGCCGTCAGGCCTTTGTACGCTCGCTGACAAGAAGGCAATAATAAAGACCAGTAGTAATCCAAAGAAAGGGTATGTAGCAGTTTTGGACATTTTTACACAGCCGGCTGATGGATACTGTAATGGCAAGCTCGTGAAAAAGGGCACCCCTGTGGGGCATGTGGCGTATGTAGCTGACACTGATAATTCCGGTAAAGAAAAAAGCATAACATTATATGAAGCCAATAATCCGGGACACAATGAAAGAAAGCATGTGTTAAAGGGCAAGGATAAAAGCATGAAGGATATTGAAAAACACTTCAATATCATAGGATATTGGAAACCTTGAGAAGGTAAGTTAAACCCGACAGAATGAGGCAAGTTTTTTGGAGAGAACTTGCCCATTCAATTTATGCCATGAAGATCCCATATATTATTGCTTGCGCAGTCGCGGTTGTAGCTGCAGTTGTCGTGATACATTTCACGCAACCCAGAGGCAACGCCCACAAGAAACCGTTGAACAATGAGGCAGCCATGAGACAAAAGATTGCCAACAAACAAACGGAAGTAGTGTCTCAGGCCGACGAGAGCCCAACTTTGCCTGGGAATGATACAGCCAGTTTCTCCGCAAAAGGTTTTCATGCGCCGGACGGAAGGTTGAGGCGAGTTCAGATGGAACCAGTTGCCAACTCCTCCAACTCCTGTAGCGAAAAGGAAGAGATAGCGATATACGATAGCGACGAAGCAGTGAGGGCATTCGCATTGAGAAATCTGGATGATACGCCGACTGCCAGAAAAATTTTAGCGGCTGCGTTGAGAGATCTGTCGCCTCACATAAGAAACTCAGCCTTGGAAAGAATAATAGAATTGGAGGATCATAACAATAGAGCATTCGGAGCTGATGTAAATGCGTTGCTGGAGAAGGAGCCGGATAATACTGTAATAGAAACGGCCCTCAGCTATTATTCACTTACGGATTCCGAAGCAACATATTCCGTTGTAATGAATGTGGTCAAGAGACCAGACTTATCAGGTGATGTTTTGGAATATGTCGGTGAAATTCTTTATAAGCATTACGATATGGATCAAGACAGTATTTGCACATTACTTGAAACAAGCCCAAGCTATGCCGCTTTGGACAAGCCACAGATGACCCGCCTAAAAGAAGAGCTCGGTGAAGTGTTCAACGCGGAGAATTAGGATGCGAAGGGCACAGCGGTGACAAGGCGGCTGCCGTTTACAACGGCGCCAATGATGTCCTCTCCAAAAGGTTACCTCCCTAAAATGTTGTTTATATGGAAAACGGTCGCTATTCCTGTTTTGCTCAGCCGCAATTAAAATCTATTCCTATTTGCAAAACCGGCGACAATAAGGCCTATTAGAAACGCCCCAAGCAATGCTTCCGAGCCACAGACAATTTTCTCCAAATTTGTTTGCGTGTAATATCTCCGTATCCCAGTGTCGTGAACGTCACGACAGAGAAATAGACGCAAGAAGGACCGCTTTTGAAATGGATATGGTGTGTTATTGAAGAGCCTATAATAAGCAACGGAGTAGGCTGACAAGATAACAGATGCCGTCAGAAGAATTCTGCTGAACCAAGGGAAACGAGGTCATGTCTTGTTTCTTGCATCAGCCCAATCTGCATAATGTGAAATAAATTTCTGTCCTCGCAGGGCTTTTCTTGTCCCCTTTATCACTACACGTTAAAAAGAAAGTGCATTACATCTCCATTGCAGACGACGTAATCCTTTCCTTCTGTGCGGAGTTTGCCTGAAGTGCGCGCGCCGGATTCTCCATTGTGCGCAATGAAATTCTCAAAGGCGACAACCTCGGCCCTGATAAACCCTCGCTCAAAATCATCATGAATGACGGACGCGGCCTTCGGCGCCTTCCATCCGCGCTCGATCGTCCAGGCACGGACCTCTTTCGGCCCGGCAGTGAAATAGCTGATCAGCCCAAGTGCGTGATAGCCGTGGCGGATTACCTGGTCGAGGCCTCCCTCGGATACGCCGAGAGATTCGAGGAATTCATTGCGCTCCTCATCGCTCATCCCGACCATCTCCTCCTCGATCTTTGCGCAGATCTTCACTGACTCGGCATTCTGCTGCGCCGCAAACCGGTGAACCGCCCTGACGTGTTCGTTGTCTTCGGCGAGGCCGTCTTCATCGACATTGACTGCGTATATGATCGGCTTCAAAGTAATGAGGCTTATCTCTCTCGTAAGCTCCACAAAGGCGTCGGATTCTCTTTCATCAAAACCGATCGCCGGTTTGCCGGTGTTAAGGTGAACCAGCAGTTTCTTTGCCATATCGAGCAGGGCCAGGACTTTCCTGTCTCCTCTGGCCTGTTTGTCGAGGCGCGTTATCCTGTTTTCGAGCGTCTGGATATCGGCAAGCACCAGTTCCGTGTTGATTACCTCGATATCACGCAGCGGATCGACTGTGCCGTCGACGTGGATGATGTTCTCGTTTTCAAAGCAGCGGACCACGTGCACGATCGCCGAAGTCTCCCTGATATGAGAGAGGAACTGGTTGCCGAGCCCCTCGCCCTTCGAAGCCCCCTTTACGAGGCCTGCGATGTCGGTAAACTCTACGACCGCATTTTGTATCCTCTGCGGGTCCACGATGCGCGCCAGCTCATCAAGCCGCCTGTCGGGGACTGCAACAACCGCCTTGTTCGGCTCTATGGTACAAAAAGGATAATTTGCCGCCGCGGCATTCTGGGCCTTCGTGAGTGCGTTAAAGAGTGTCGATTTCCCGACGTTCGGGAGGCCGACGATACCTATGCTTAAAGCCATGATCATCTCCTGTAACTGATTGTTTGTTCCGGCCGAAAAGAGGCCGGCGCTTCGAACCGCCATTTCTGCATTGAAAGTGGATAGAGGGTATCTGAAGGAAAATGACATGCGGCAAGGATGTTGCCATAACCTTTTGCAAAGCATTCTGTCGATCCGGACTTCCGGATCTTTCCCATACTTCCCATCAATCCGACAAAAGCGACACTGATTTTACTACAATCCCACGACAAATCTCCAATGCAGGGCAACCGGGGTCGGGCATGAATTCGTGAATATGGTATTGGACCGTTCTCCCTCGATGAAGTTGACTTTCCTTCGGGAAGGGATAAGATGTCATAGAAAGGCAACAAAAGGAGGGCAAATGGCTTATACCGATGATAATCTAAAGGAAAAAATAAGGGAGATATATCCCGAGATCGTGAAACACGGTATATCACTGGGGCTTGATTTCAATAAAGAGAAGAACGCCTATATCGTAACGTTCACAAAAGGCAAGCACGAACTTGCCACGCACCTCGAAAAAAAGGATGCCGACGAGTGCATGAACGGTGTCAAGTGCGTCTATCTCGGCGTTCAGATAGGCCAATTCATCAGAAATTTCGAAGAGGCGGAGTAATACCTTTCTGCGGCCTGTCAGTGTTGTGGTGAACGGCCCGCCCTGAAGAGGCTCAGGCTCAGCTCTCCTATGGAATATCTCCTTCATATCTTTATCCGGAGTTGGCCGTAGGAGCGGGTCTATGCCCCCTCATGCTCCTTGTCCCTCCCCCCTTTTTGTGTTAATGTAAAACATGTCCGCAAAGGTAATATCCGTCAATATCAGCGACAAAAAAGGCATGCGGAAAAGGCCTGTCGAGGAGATCGTTGTTAAGACCGATTTCGGCATCGAAGGCGATGCCCATGCGTCCTCTGACTGGCACAGGCAGGTGAGTCTTCTTGCGCTCGAAAGCATCGAAAAGATGCGTGATATGGGGCTCGATGTCCACCCCGGGGATTTCGCCGAAAACATCACCACCGAGGGGATAGACCTCGTCTCCCTTCCTGTCGGCACGAGGATGCATATCGGCAGCGAAGTGCTGGGAGAGGTGAGCCAGATCGGAAAGGTTTGCCACACCCGCTGCGCGATCTACTATCAGGCAGGAGACTGTGTCATGCCGAAAGAGGGGATCTTCATTAAGGTCATTCGCGGGGGAAAGGTCGCCGCAGGCGACACCATCACTGTCACTGACACTAAACACTGACACTATGATCACTGCTGCTGTTTTGACATTGAGCGACAAGGGCGCGCGCGGGGAGCGGGAGGACACGGGCGGCCCGCTGATCGCGGAGATCGTTAAACAGATCGGCGTCACTGTCGAGCATTACGAGGTGATCCCCGACGAGAAGGCGTTGATAAAGGAAAAGCTGATCGGGTACAGTAAGAGCGTGGATCTTATCATAACAACAGGCGGAACGGGCCTTGCGCCCAGGGACGTGACCCCTGATGCTACGCTCGAAGTGATCGACAGGGAGATCCCCGGCATCGCCGAGGCGATGAGGACAGCAGGACTCGAAAAAACGAAGAGGGCGATGCTTTCGAGGGCCGTTGCCGGGGTCAGAGGACAGACTCTGATCATGAATCTGCCCGGAAGCCCGAAGGCGATACGCGAAGGGCTCGAAGCGGTGCTCGAGGTCATCCCCCATGCGATCGAAAAGATTAAGGGCGATACCTCCGAATGCGCCTCATCCGAAGGGGGTCCGAAGTGAAGGATGTCTCCTTCCCGCTTGCCTTTGTCGCCGGGCTTCTTTCGTTTCTTTCCCCCTGTGTCCTTCCGCTGGTCCCTTCCTATGTCTCCTTCATAACAGGCATCTCTTTTGAAGACCTGACGGAGGGGACCGGCACGGCAAAGATAACGTTTCTGACGGTCACCAATTCCCTTTCCTTCATCCTGGGTTTTTCGACGATCTTCATCGGTCTTGGCGCATCTTCATCCGTGATAGGAAGGTTCTTTTTTGAATACCAGGACTGGATAAGGATCATCGGCGGAATTCTCGTGATCTTCTTCGGCCTCTTCGTCTCAGGGATCATACGGCTTGATTTTCTGACAAGGGAGAGGAAGATCCACCTAAGCGGCAAGCCTGCCGGCTATATCGGCTCCTTCCTCGTGGGCATGACCTTCGCTGCCGCCTGGACGCCCTGCATCGGGCCGATCCTCGGCACGATCCTCCTTTATGCGAGTTCGAAGGGCTCCACTGCCTACGGCCTCAAGCTTCTTGCTGTCTACTCCCTCGGTCTTGCGATCCCCTTTTTCCTTTCTTCCCTGATGCTCAACACCTTTCTCAGCTATTCGAGCAAGATACGAAGATACATGAGGGTGATCATGGGCGCAAGCGGCCTCCTGCTGATCGTCTTCGGCGTGCTTCTTCTGACGAACAACGTGCGGCAGCTGAGCTCTTTTTTCCCCGACCTCGGCGCAAGGTTCTGAACCTCCCCAACCAGGTTGTCATTCCGGCTTGTCCGGAATCTTTTTTGGGAAGGGCCATATTCAGAAGGATTCCCGACCTGCCTACCGGACAGGCAGGCGCGCTTTGCTTGCGGGAATGACAGATCAGAGACAGTTTTGCCGCGTCGAGTCGCCGGCCTGCTGTGGTATAATACCTAATTCATTCTGACAGATCGTCCGCATGCGCGAAATGTATTCCCGGAGGTAACCATTTGGAAGAGAGATACGACCCAAAGAAGGTTGAGCCTAAATGGCAGAAATACTGGGCCGAGAAGAATCTTTTCAAGACCAGCACCGATGAGTCCCTGAAGAAGTTTTACTGCCTCGAGATGTTCCCCTATCCTTCGGGCAAGATCCATATGGGCCATGTCAGAAATTACGCCATCGGCGATGTGATCGCCAGGTACAAGCGAATGCGGGGATTCAGCGTGCTTCATCCGATGGGCTGGGACTCCTTCGGGCTTCCTGCCGAAAACGCCGCGATAAAGCACGGGGTGCACCCCTCGAAATGGACCTACGAAAATATCAGCTACATGAAGGCGCAGCTCAACAAGCTCGGCCTCAGCTATGACTGGGACAGGGAGGTTACGACCTGCAGCCCCGACTATTACCGGTGGAACCAGTGGTTTTTCATAAAGATGCTCGAAAAGGGGCTGGCCTACAGGAAGTCCTCCTACGTAAACTGGTGTCCCTCCTGCGCCACCGTGCTTGCAAACGAGCAGGTGATCGATTCGAAATGCTGGAGGTGCGACAGCGTTGTCGTACAAAAGCAGCTCGATCAGTGGTTCCTGAGGATCACGCATTATGCCGAAGAGCTCCTCGCCGCCTGCGACGAGCTTAAGGGATGGCCGGAAAAGGTCGTGGTCATGCAGAAAAACTGGATCGGCAAGAGCCGCGGGGCGGAAGTCGTTTTCAGGGTCGACGGCGTTGACGAAGACATCAGGATCTTTACGACCAGGCCGGATACCCTCTTTGGAGCGACCTTCATCTGTCTTTCGCCGCCCCATCGGCTTGCAAAAAGACTGGTCGAAGACAAGGCGGAGCTAGAAAAGATCACCGCACATTACGGGAAGATCGACGAAAAGATCGGCCTCTTCACTGGCCATTACGCGATCAACCCGATGAACGGCGAGAAGATCCCGATCTACGTTGCGAACTTCGTACTTATGGAATACGGCACGGGCGCGATCATGTCGGTGCCTGCCCACGACCAGAGAGACTTCGAGTTTGCAGGGAAATACGGCCTCCCGATCAGGACGGTGATCAAGCCTGAAAACAGTGCAATAGCGCAGAAGAGCGGAAGCGCAGAAGGGGACACTCCGGAAGGCAGCGCGGAAGTGCAGAAGATCAATAGCACGGAAGGAAACACCCCTCCTCAATCAACTTCCGCAGTCGCGGACTTCCGAACTTCCGAGCTTCAGTCTGCGTTCGAAGACGAAGGGGTCCTGATCGATTCCGGCAGCTTCAGCGGGATGAAAAGTGCAGATGCCAAAGAGGCGATCATCGGGTATATCGAGGATAAAGGTCTCGGCAGGGGCGTGGTCAACTACAAGCTCCGCGACTGGGGGATATCGAGGCAGAGATACTGGGGAACCCCGATTCCGGTTGTGTATTGCGAACGCTGCGGAATCGTACCGGTTCCTGAAAAGGACCTGCCGGTCATCCTTCCCGAAGACGTGAAATTCACCGGCAAGGGCGGATCCCCCCTGCATGAATCCGCCACGTTCCTCGATGTCGCCTGCCCTACATGCGGAGGAAAGGCCAGACGGGAGACCGACACGATGGACACCTTTGTCGATTCTTCATGGTATTTCATGCGCTACTGCATCGAAAAAAACGACCCGGCGATCGGCTCGAAACTGACTGCGAAAAGCGCGGAACTCGAATACTGGATGCCTGTTGACCAGTACATAGGCGGCGTCGAGCATGCGGTCCTCCATCTCCTTTATTCGCGGTTCTTTACACGGGTGCTCAGGGACCTCGGCATCACCAGCTGCAGCGAGCCTTTTACGAACCTTCTTACTCAGGGTATGGTGATAAAGGACGGCGCGAAGATGTCGAAGTCGAAAGGCAACGTCGTTGATCCGGATTATCTTATCGACAGATACGGCTCGGACACATCGAGACTCTTCTCGCTCTTTGCGGCCCCGCCGGAGAGGGACCTCGACTGGTCTGACAAGGGAGTGGAGGGGGCTTTCCGCTTCCTTTCGAGGCTATGGAATATCGTCTACGGGAACCTATCGCGATTGAAAGAGACCGGCGCGCAGCCGCTTGATAAACAGGCGATGTCCGGGATTTCGGCCGCAGGAAAGGCCCTTGTGCGGAAGACTCACCAGACGATAAAGAAGGTCACCTATGACATAGAAAAGGAATATCACTTCAATACCGCGATTGCGGCGTTGATGGAACTGGTGAATGAGATGACCTCTTTCGAGGCCAAAGGCCCGGAGGATGATCGTATCCTGAGGTTTGCGGTAGAGCAGGCGCTTCTTCTGATATCGCCCTTCACCCCGCATCTGGCGGAGGAACTCTGGAGCTGCCTCGGCAACGATCCATGTATATTGGAAAGACGGTGGCCTGAATGGGATGAGGAACTTGCGAGGGAGGAAGAGATCGAACTCGTCATCCAGGTCAACGGGAAACTCAGGGGCAAGACGATGGTGCCGCTTGGCCTTTCCGATGAAGAGATAAAGAAACTCGCCCTTGAAGATCCCAAGATAAAGGAGATTATCGGGGCGGGAAACATCAGGAAGGTGATCGTGGTCAAAGGCAGGCTCGTCAATATTGTGGTCGGATAAAAAACGTGAACAAGGATATGAATGTCATCAAAGTCAATCTCATCATGACATGTGCAGGGTGTCGCTGCAAAAGACTTTTCGGTTCTCCATATCCTTGTTAAAGGCATATTCAGTATGAGGGCATTCATGAGTATTAAGAAAAAGCGGGCAACACATTACGCGTTTCGCATTGCAATTTTTTTCTTTGTGCTATTCTTGAGCGGCTGCGGCTACAGCGTACA
Source organism: Thermodesulfovibrionales bacterium (assembly GCA_033853975.1). Lineage (GTDB taxonomy): Bacteria > Nitrospirota > Thermodesulfovibrionia > Thermodesulfovibrionales > UBA6898 > JAWOKY01. The sequence continues at coordinate 14,572 of JAWOKY010000074.1, read as the reverse complement.
GAGACACACCGCGCTTCCTTTTACCGAGATAAGCCTCGGGAGGATCGAAAACGCCACCCTCGAACCAAAGCTCCAGGATAAGCTTTACGAGGCCCTGACAAATGAGCTTCTGAAACAGGGGATTAGCGTTGACCCATCGGCGAAGTTGAAACTCATCGGAACGATAAAGAGTTTCGACCTGGTAGGCCTCTCCGAAAAAAACGGAGTGATGGCCGAATACAAGGTGGTAGTGAACATCACTTTCAGCCTTCTCGATGAGCAGGGAAAGACAACGAAAACGATGACCGTGGCCTCGCCCTTTATCGTTTCCTTTACGGGTTCTTCGGACCTCGGCACCCTCCTTGCGACCAAGGAGGTCGTCGAAGAGCGGGCCATGGCCGACATAGCAATGGAGCTTGTCGGGGAGCTGATCTATAAGTGAGTTACCGGAATTTTCTCGACGAACTGAAAAAGGGGCTTCCTTCCCCGGCCTATCTCTTTGTATCCTCCGACCCTTTTTTGCATACCGAGGCGGTTTCCTCGGTGATGGAACTCGTTCCTCCTGAGGAAAGGGACTTCAGCTTCCATACCTTCGATCTGATGAATTCGGGCGCTCTCCCTTTCGAGCAGATCCTCGACGTCCTCAATACCGTGCCTTTTTTTGCCGGGAGGAAATTCGTTGTGGTCGGCAATTCACAGAAACTGCTGAAAAAGGACGTCGAAAGACTCGGACGCTACCTCCAGAACCCTTCGGAGACCTCCGTCCTTATCCTCCTCAACGTCGGGACTGCGAAAAAGGAGTTGAAGGATGCCGCGAAGGGCTTAAAGCAGATAGTCCTCGACATCGGTGAGCGGGACATCCCCGCCTGGGTAAAACTCAGGGCGAGCGCAAGGGGCGTTGGTATGTCCGACGGCGCTGTCGATTATCTGATCGGGACCATCGGCACCGACCTTGGCCTTCTGTCTTCCGAGATCGACAAGTTCGCGCTCATAGGAAAACAGGATATCGCGAAGGAGGACATCGAGGAGATAATCGAGTCCAAGCGGACGTACAACGCCTTCGCTCTTGTCGACGCTATAGGCGCAAAGGACGTGGAACGGGCCTTTCGGATCTACAAGGTCCTGCAGGAAACCGAGGAGCCTTACAGCCTCCTGGGCGCCCTGAACTGGCAATTCGGAAGGTCTCTTGCCGGGGCCGCCTCTGCGGCCGGCAGGGACTACTACTACAATGTCTTTGCCGCTCTGCATAAGGCCGACGCCGGGATAAAGACGGGCAGCGGCTATCCGATGGAGCTTCTGCTTCTGAGGCTTCTGGGTCTGACACGACAGCGCTGAGGCCCGGACCTTTCCTCCCGACCGGTTCTTGACGAGGCATCAGGGTCGAGATAAAATGAAACCGTAGAAGAGCAGAAAAGGAGCCATGCGTAGGGTAGAGGCCATCCTGTGAAACGCAGCGGTCCGTTCTGGGAAAGCGGCGTAGAGGTTGTCCAAAGAAGCAGACCCGAGGCATGGCTCTTTCCATTTCCTCATGTGCTGTTCCTTTTCTTCTGTGGTACAATGAAAAATCCCAGTGACGGAGGGTAGAGTTACGTATGGCTGTTCCCAGGTACATTCTTGACCGGATCGCGATCAAGAAGGCCGACTACCGGCGGTATAATTTCACGCAGAAGGAAAATGACGCGCTGAAAACATTTTTCGACCTGGCGCAGGAATTCGCCGGCATCGAGGACTTTCATCATCTGTGCGTTGCGGTGCCGAAGGCTTTTTTCGGGTTGGATGCCCGCCTCTATATCATCGACCCGAAACAAAACAGGTTTTCCCTCATCACGACGACCGAAACGGACGGATATGAGCTGCATACGCCCCCCCCTGATGATGTCCGGCCTGCGGACAGACCCTACTATACGCCGGGAAAGAGCGTAGTACTGACCATCCGGGGCAAGAAACTACAGATAGACCAGTTGCCCTTCCAGGCCGAAGGAGACGTCATGGGACTGCTTGAGGTGTATCCCTTTGACCGCATCGACCCACACGCGGAACTCTTCTTCGAAAAATATGCCAACCGCATCGGCTACAGGATGCATAACAAGTTCCTGGTCGAAAAAAACATCGAACATCTCAGGTTCATCAGGTCCCTTGTAGCAGACATCGAGCACAACATCATCGTTCCCAACATGGTATACAAGCTGTTTCTCAGGCGTCTCAGGGGGAAGGTGATGAAAAACGTGGAGATCGAAAGGCTCCTTCGGGAATACGGCGAGAAGGGGGACTTCGACAGGGAGCGGCTGGACCGCCTTGTGAAGGAGATGGAGGAGGTCAACAGCGGCCTCCAGGTGGAACTCGAGAACATCGAAAAACATTACCGGAACATGAGCCTCTTCATCGAGACGCTCTTCAGAAAGAGCCATTTCGACCAGGGCCGTCTGACCCTGCGCACAAAGACCTGCAACATGAAGAATGACGTCGTCCGGCCCCAGCTCGAACGCTTCCTCGAGCAGTTCAGCAAGGCCGGGATCATGATCGACGACAGGCTCAGCGGTATCCCCGATGAAGAGACCATCAACGTGGTGGATGTCGGACTGATAGCCCAGGTCTATGCAAACCTTTTTTCGAACGCCCTGAAGTATGCAGAAGACGTGGAGATATTCGGGGAAAAGAAAAAATACATCGCCTACGGACACCAGATCCTGAAGGATTTCTTCGGACCCGGAAAGGACGGGATTAAATACAATGTCTTCAGTTCGGGCAGGCATATCCCGCCTGAAGAAAGGCCTCAACTGTTTGGGGAGGAGTTCAGGGCATCGAATGCCCTGAATAAGCCGGGCACGGGCCACGGCCTTGCGTTCATAAAAAACGCCGTCGAGATACACGGCGGCGTTGTCGGATACGAACCTACGGACTACGGGAACAATTTCTATTTCATCCTGCCCAAATAATCATCGGGCTGAGGGTATCCCGTCGGTCCGGTTTCCGGGAATCTTTTCTGTGATGACCTGTGAAAAAGGATGTCCCGAAACAGGTTCGGGACATGACAGATCCGGACAGCAGCGCTAAGAAAGAAAGGGCCGTTTGATCAGGCGTTTTCCGCCCTGAGAACGGCGTTTGCCCTTTTCGTGAGCCTCGAAATCTTTCTTGCCGCGTTATTTTTATGGATGATGCCTTTCGACTTTGCGCTGGTGATCGTCTTTACCGCAGCGCCGAGCGCGGTCTGCAGGGCCTCTTTGTTGTTTTCATTTATTGCCGATTCAACGGCCTTTGACGCGCTCTTGACGCCGGAACGCTGGTGTCTGTTGCGCGCATTTCTCTTCTCGGCCTGTCTGGCCCTCTTCAATGCAGAAAGGTTTTTCTTTGGTGCCGATTTTGCTGCCAAATTTCTGTCCTCCTTAGGGAATAGTCATATTTTTTACCATAAAACGCCTTCTTAAATCAAGGAAAGGCCGATCTGCTTGCACCTGCATTATATCCGAAACAGCACGAATCCGCGATGGCGGGCCGGCAAAGTGGCGGCTGCTGAAAGACCCCGGTACGATCCGGATCATAAAACATCATGAGACACTTCAGAGGCAATTAAGCTGAAGAGCCGGTGTGCAGGGCGGCCTTTATTGATGTTGCTATTGCCTGGCGGGTGAAGGGCTTCTGGAGGAAGCCTGCTGCCCCCTCTTTGAGCAGATTTTCTATTCCGGCGAAGCCGCTCGGGCTGTAACCCGAACAGAGGATGATCTTTACGGACGGATCTATCGTCCTCAACGTCTGAAAGATCTCGCTTCCGCTTATCCTGGGCATGACCATGTCCAAAAGGACAAGGGATATCTTATCCCTGTTTTCCCTGAAAAGGGTTATCCCGTCGTCTCCGCTGCCGGCAGCAAGGACCTTGTAGCCCAGAGGCGTAAGCATGTCGGTGCAGAGTTCCCTGACATGGGTCTCGTCGTCGATGACAAGGACCGTCCCTGACCCTCCGAGTTCCGGCAGCATGGGAGAACCCTCGATCTCCGCTGCCTCTGCAAGAGGAAAGTAGACATTGAAATGTGTTCCCCTGGACGGCTCGCTGTAAAAGTTTATATACCCGCCGTGGCCGTTCACGATCGAATGCACGATGTAGAGGCCGAGGCCCGTACCTTTGCCGGTCTCCTTTAATGTGAAGAAGGGGTCGAATATCTTCCCCTGGATGTCTTTCGATATGCCGATGCCGGTGTCTGATACCGAAAGCTTCACAAAACTGCCTTTCGACGCAGGGATGCCTGCCGCGCCGTTTTCCTTCCCCACGATGACCGTTTCGATCGTGAGCCTTCCGCCATCGGGCATGGCGTCGCGCGCGTTAACGGCGAGGTTGAGCAGCACCTGCTGAAGCTGGGCCGCGTCGGCCATGATAACGGGTGCCTCTCCTGCGAGGTCGGTCACGATCTCTATGTTCTTGGGTATACTCCTTTGCAGAAGCTCCACAGAGCCCCTCACGACCTCGTTTACGTCGACGGGCTTCGTCTCGAGCTTTTCCTTGCGGGTGACGGCGAGTATCCTTTTCGTCAGTTCGGCCCCTTTTTCGGCGGCGCTGTGGATGATGCTTGCGGGCTTATACACAGGGTCGCCCTGCTTCGAGAGATCAAGGAGGATCTCGGAATATCCGAGAATGCCGGCGAGGAGGTTGTTGAAGTCGTGGGCGATTCCGCCGGCAAGGGTGCCTACCGCCTCGAGCTTCTGGGCCCTCAGGAGCCTTTCTTCGAGTCTTCTTTTGTCCGTTACATCGATGATGTATCCATCAAAGCCGTCCACCTCTCCGTCGTCGTCGGCCACCGCATAAAGGGAGAGAAGCACTGTCAGTTCCTCCCCGTGCTTCCCGCAGACCTTCTCTTCGGAATGGACCACCTTTTCCGCGGGAAAGCTCTTGAGACAATCGGCGGCCCTGCTGCCGCTCAGTATCTCGCACAGTGCGACCGCCTCACCGAAAAGCTCCTTGAACCTCGGGTTCGAATCCACGACAGAGCCTCTCCTGTCGAGCCTGAAGATGGCATGTTCGACCCTGTTGAAGAGGGACGTCGTGCGTTGTTCGGACTCGACGAGTTTCCTCTCCTTCTCAGTGATGCTATTACACATCCGGACAAATTCAAGATGAAGTTCCCTTATCTCGTCGGAAGGGCCGGGCGGAACTCCCGCGGGTAACTCGCCGTCCCTGAAACGCGACATCGCCGCGTAAAGGGACATGACCGGCCGCATCACAAGTTTTCCGACAAGAACGTTGATGGCGAGAATTGCCAGAAGAGTGATGATTGACGCTGCCGTCACATTGCTGATGATCGCCCTTCGTGTGCCCTCCTTCACGTGAGAAGAGGAGAGGATTATCCGCACAAACCCTATTCTTACGGCGGGAAAATCTCCCGACGGCCTGAACCGGATCGGCATATAAAAGTCGAAGGCCCTATCCGTTTTCAGGTAAAAGGGACTGTCGGAGGCTGCAAAATGTACGGCCGCCTCCCGCTTCGGCGGCTCCTTCAGCTTCTCAAACGGATAGGCGTCTATCGCCTCCCAAAGGTCTGAATAGACCTGAACGAGCTTCACATCCTCGGACTGAATAATGTATGAAGCCTTTTTCAGGAGATCGAGGTTCTCCGTTGCAAGCCCTTCCTCTGCAGCCCTGGAAAGGGCCTGACTCAATGCGGTGCCCCTCTCGATAAGCCTCTTTTCCCTGCTTCTGCTTTCGAGGGACACGAAGAAATAAGTACTCACGGAACTGATGCTGATGATGATCAGGACAAGGAGGGCCGATACCTTTGCACTAAGCGACAGTCTCACTTCGTTTCTCTGAGGGGCACAACCCCGAGTGTCGATATAAACCGCTGGCCTTCGTAGCTCAGAACGAAATCGATGAACTTCTTCGTCTCGGCCCCCGGGTTTCCCGGAACGACGAGAAAAAGAGGCCGCCTGAAGGGATAACGCCCCGAGGCGATTGCCGACCTTGTCGGAAAACTTCCATTTACCCTGAGCATCTTCACCCTCCTTTTCCGCGCGCTCGAATATCCCGTCGAGGCGAAACTCTCAGGGGTTTTTTCGACAAGCTGTTCGACGATTCCCGTCGATGCCAGCGCAAGGGTGGTTGGTGTTTGAACAGGTTCCCTTCCGTCAAGCACAAGGTATCTCAGGGAGGCTTCGACCCCGCTGAGGCCGTTTTGCGGCTTTGAGATGAGAACTTTTATCGGCCGATCACTTTCCCCGAGCTGTCTCCAGTTGGTGACGCCTCCGAAGTATATCGCCCTGATGTCCCTGACGGAGACCCCGTTCAGAGGGTTGGACGGATGGACGATAAAGACGAGCGCATCCCACGCGACCTGAATGAAGTTGAGGCCCTCGGGATCGGTGGCCATCCTGCCCCTGCAGGAGGCTGCAAAATCGACCTTCCCGCTCCTGAGGTCTTCGATCCCCTGAATGCTGCCGCCGCTTCGAAGAAGTATTCTTACGCCTGTGCGCCTTTCGTATTCCTTCGAGAGGTCCGCAAGATACCCGGTGTTGCTTACGGAGCAGCCGCTTGCGGAAAGGGTTGCGGCATGAAGCGGAAAAGGATGCAACAAAAGACCACTAAGGAAGAAGACAAACAACCCAATAGCTCGCCTGCCACCCACGACCTGCTCTCCTGACCCATTCTAATAGAAAACCGCCTTTTTTTTCCATTGAAATATTGCCGGCTGTCAACCCGGAAATTTCGGGAAACAGGACGCGCCGTCGATCCTGTTCCTTTTCTCCTCATGCCGCCGGGTTCTGTGGTAAAATCAACCTGATGAAATATAAACCGCTTTCACTCAAGTCGGTGAAGTCCTATTCGCTCTGCGCCAGAAAGAGCAAGGTCTCGGTGAAATCCTTTGCCGGGATTCCTGCAAAAGGCGACCTCTTTTCCTCATTTCTTGAAAAAATGCCCGACGTCTTCGCGGTCCGCGATTTCCGGGCGGTGGTGAACGCTATTGTCGAGGCGCGGGAAAACGGAAGGCCTGTCGTCCTTGGTATGGGCGCCCATCCCATAAAGCTCGGACTTTCTCCTATTATCATCGAACTGATGAGACGTGGCGTGGTCACCGCCATTGCGACGAACGGCGCATGCGTCGTCCATGATTTCGAGATATCGATGGCAGGCCATACATCGGAGGACGTTGCGATGGAGCTCTGCACAGGGACCTTCGGCATGGCGAAGGAGACCGGCAGGGGAGTGAACAGGGCGATCATCGGGGGCGTGAAAAAGGGATACGGAATCGGAAGGTCCATAGGAGAGTGCATTCATAAAGGGAAGTTCCCTCACAAGGACAAGAGCATATTCGCAAACGCCTATGACCTCGACATTCCTGCCACCGTTCATATCGCCATCGGCACTGATATCGTCCATATGCACCCGGAGGCGGACGGAGCGGCGATAGGGAAGGGAAGCATGAGTGACTTCAGACTCCTCGCCTCGGTCATTTCAGACCTCGAAGGAGGGGTGTATCTGAACCTCGGTTCCGCGGTCGTGCTTCCAGAGGTCTTTTTGAAGGCGCTCAACGTGGCGAGGAATCTCGGCAACAATGTCGGGAAGATCACGACGGTCAACATGGACTTTATACAGCACTACAGGCCGCGGGAGAACGTTCTGAAAAGGCCCACCTCGATGAACGGCAGAAACTACGCCCTTACCGGGCATCACGAGATCATGTTCCCTCTTCTGGCAGCTGCGGTGATGGAGGAGTTGAAATGAAAGTCGTAGTGGATCAGGACACGTGCATCGGCTGCGGAACCTGCGAGGAGATATGTCCGGCGGTTTTTCATCTTGACGAGACGATCGGCAAGGCCGAGGTGATCGACGCCGATGCCTGTGAGTTTGTCGGCTGCTGCGAGGCGGCGGAAGAAAACTGCCCGGTGGAGGCCATCACGGTGGAAGGCGAATGACCGCGGGCCGCTATAGCTCCATCTCCAGGCCTCTTTAAAATAACTGAGATCCTCTCGCTTCTTCCTGAGGGACGTCCATTCCCTCTTGGCCCCAAGGCAGGTCATAGCGGTTCTTCCAACAATTCTTCTTGCGATTTCCCGAGATTCGCTTCCGTTGGCGGGTCCTCTGTGTCATTTAGCGGGCTGAATCAGTCAGCAGAAAATAAAAAGGCCCTCGGGCGAGGGCCTGAATCCTGAGGGCTGGGGATCGGGGATAACCCTCAGGACTCTAATGCGGGCTGGAGGGTAGAATGCCCGCACATCTTATTATATAAATAAACTGATGTTTGCATCAAGTGCAAAATCGAGGAACTCCGCGGCGCCTGCGAGAACCACCCCGTCGATCAGATCGCTCTTTGAGAGACCTGTCATTTCGACCGTCGGGGTGCATACGATCATCTTCACATCCATCTCCTTGCAGGCGTCCACGAGCTGTGGAATGGACGGCCAGTTGATCTTTTTGATCATGCTGCCCATCATCATCGTTGCCATGGAGGTCATGCCGGGGAGCATGCCGAGTATGTTCGGAAACGGCACGGGGGAAGGCATCGCCGGGTTTGCGATGGGCGCAACCTTGAGCGAGCCGTATTTCTTCTTGTTCACGATGTCAACGCCGTAAAGGGTGAAGAATATCTGCACTTCGACGTCCATCGCCGCGGCTGTCGAAGCAAGAATAAGCGGAGGATACGCCATATCCAGTGTGCCCTTGCTTGCGATAATAGCCATTTTCTTTTTTGGTGCTTCTGACATGTTCAATCTCCTTTTGAACCTTTGTTTTATTGTGTCGCTAATACGCCATGCTCATATCATCGGCACGGCGTTCAATTGTACAACGCTCACGTTTCAGACCGCCCGGTTTAAATTATAATAATTCGGCGTCACTATTGTCAATGAATTCCTAAACAAAGAAACTCTAAAACTCTGATCAGCTGATCTCATATTTTTTCAACTTTAGGTAGAGGGTCTTTCTGTCTATCCCCAGGATCTGGCTTGCCTTCGACTGGTTGCCGTTGGCCTCCGCGAGGACCCTGAGGATGTAGTCTTTCTCCATCTCGTCAAGAGATGCGTGCGAATTTTTTCCCAGAGGCGCAGGCGTTGATGCAATCGAAAGGTCTCTTCTTTCCATGATCGGGTCATCGCAGAGGATCGTCGCCCTTTCGATCACGTTTTCCAGTTCTCTCACATTTCCCGGCCAGTCGTAGGCAACGAGCGTTTGCAGTGCATCTGCGCTGAATCCGGAGATGGACTTCGAAAGCTTACCGCAATATTTTTTCAGGAAGAAGGCCGCAAGCTCGGGGATGTCTTCCCTTCTCTCCCTCAGAGGCGGAAGAACGATATTGATTACGTTTAGCCTGTAATAGAGGTCTTCCCTGAAGGAACCGCTCCTCACCAGGTGCATCATGTCCTTGTTTGACGCTGCAATGACCCGGACGTCGACCGTGAGGGTCTTGTTTGACCCGACCCTCCTGAATTCTCCGGAATCCAGAAAACGCAGAAGTTTCGCCTGAAGTCCGAGGGGCATCTCGGCGATCTCGTCGAGGAAAAGGGTCCCCTTGTCCGCCACCTCCACGATGCCGTGTTTTGTCTGGAAGGCGCTTGTGAAGGCGCCTTTCTCATGGCCGAACAGCTCGGATTCGATCAGGTTTTCGGACAGAGTCGCACAGTTGAGCGCTATGAACGGCATGTTGCTGCGCCTGCTGCGATGACAGATGATGTTTGCGACAAGCTCCTTGCCTGTGCCGCTCTCGCCCTGGATGAATACGGGGGAATCTGCGGGCGCTATTTTTTTTATGAGTGCCAGGATCTCCCTGAGTTGCCTGCTGCTGCCGACAAACTCAGCGGGAGACTCCTTCCTGAGAAGTTCCTGCTGGAGGAGCACGTTTTGTATGCTCAGCCTGCCGTATTCGTAGGCCCTGTTGATTACTATTACGAGTTCGTCGAGTTTGTAGGGCTTTGTAAGGTAGTCGTAAGCGCCGTTTTTCATCGCCTCTACCGCAGTCTCTATCGTGGCCCTGCCGGTCAGCACCACGACGGCAGGAGAAGCCGGATCGGCCTTCAGCTTCTTCATGAGCGAAAGACCGTCCATGCCTGGCATGACGATATCGAGGAGGACGACATCGAAGACTTTTTCCTTCAGGATATCGAGGGCGGCCTTTCCGTCAGCCGCGGTTTCGACGATAAATCCCTTGCGCGTGAGTTCTCTCTGCAGGAGCCGCCTGAAGGGCTCCTCGTCATCAGCCGCGAGGACCCTGATCATTTCGTTCATGTGCCGGAAACCCTATAACGAATGTCGTTCCGCCGCCGGAGTCGCTCTCAACGTCTATGCTCCCGCCGTGTTCCTCGACGATCTTGTGGCATATGGAGAGTCCGAGGCCGGTGCCCTCTCCGACCGGTTTAGTGGTGAAGAAGGGATCGAATACCTTCCTGAGTATTTCCGGCGGGATGCCTGAGCCGGAGTCCTTTACGGAGACTCTTATCGTTTCTGCATTTTCGTCGAAGGCTGAAGAGATGATGATGCTCCCTTTTTCGGGAGTGAAGTAGATGGAGTTGATGATCATATTCATGAACAGCTGCCTCAGGCTCCCCGGGTCTGCTGAGATCTTCGGCAGGTCCCTGTTCAGCCGAAGGGTGATGTTGTGGTTCAGCTTTTTTGCCCTATGGTTCAAAAGCAGGATCACTTCCTTTATGAGTTCGTTTATGTCGATCTGCCTGAAAGTCCCGCAGGATGGCCGCGCGAAATCGAGGAGGCTCCTGAGGATGTCCTTGCACCTGAATATCTCCTGATGGATCGTGTCGAGGTACTCCGGAAAGTCTTCAAAACCATTCGCATCGACAAGGGGCTTCTCCTTTGCCCTGTCGATAAGGGCCTCGGCGTATCCGGCGATGATGCCGAGGGGGTTGTTGACTTCATGTGCAATTCCGGCAACGAGGGTGCCAAGCGAAGCAAGCCTGTCGGATCGGATGAGCTGCTGTTCGAGCCTCTTTTGCGAGGTCACGTCTTTGAGGTAGTGCACGATGGCGTAAAGCCTGCCCTCCTCGTCAATCAGGGGATAGGCCCAGAAATGATAGAGTGAACCCCCGGTCCCCCTGAGCTCCCTGAAGGAGGGACGCTTGCCTGTTGCAGTGTCGGCGCAAAGACATTCGTTTGAAAAGATGCCGATCCTTTCGAGCAACTCTCCGCACTTTTTCCCGGCTGCCTCGATGGGAGATATCCCCGTCTTGGTAAGGAGTGTCTGGTTGGCCCTTATCACCCGCCGGCCGCCGTCTTCTATCCAGACCATATCGGTGATCGCGTCGAAGGTCTTTTCCCACTCCCTCTTCTCCCTCGATATCTCCTCGAAGAGGAGGGCATTTTCAAGGGCGATCGATATGTGTTTTGCCGCCGGGAGAAGGATCTGGAGGTCTCTCTCCGAGTACTTTCCTTTTTCGGTGCTGTCGAGGTTGAAGACCCCCAGCATCCTGTCCTTGAAAAGAGGTATGCTGATCGAAGAGCGAATCCCCTCGACGAAAAGTTTCCTGTCCAGAGGGAATCCGGTCTGTTCGAGATCGGGGTTGATCCATGGCCTGTTGTTTCTGACTACCCATCCGACGCTTGTGCCATCCAGGGGGGCCCTGACACCCTTTTTCATCACAGTCTCCATCTTCGTGTCGAGGGCGAAGATGAGGAGGTTGTTCTGCCTCTCGTTGAAGAGAAGGAGACTGGCCCTGTCGCAATCGATCAGCTTTCTTATCTCCGAGACCATAATCCTGAACACCGTGCCGATGCTCAGACTCGAATTGATGATGCCGCCAAGCTCACCCGTGAGCTCTATCTGCTTCATCTTGTCCTGCAGCTGTCCGATGAGTTTGGTGTTTTCGATCGCAACACCGAGCTGGCTTCCGATAGTCAGGAGAAGCTGAATGTCCATCGCGGTGAAGAAGGAACTCTTTCTGCTTGCGACGCCGAGAACTCCGAGAACATCGCCGCGGTAGGATATCGGCACCCCGGCCATGCTTTCCATCCACCTGTCGCGGCGTGTCACCCTTGGGTCGACCGACGCGTCCTTTACGATAAGAGGCCTTCGTGCGGCAAGGACCTTTCCATTGAAACCCTCGCCGGGTTTAAGCCTCGATGCGACCCGCTGAAGATCTTCACTCAGGCCCTTCTGGGCCTTCAGGGAAAGCTCCGCTTTTTCCTCATCATATAAATAGAGCCATGCGGCGTCTGCCCCCATCTGGGAGACAAGCGCCTCAAGGGTTTCCGCGATTATCGTCGCGGTATCGGTATGACTTGCAAGAACGGATGCGAAGGTGGTGAATACGGAAAGCTCCTTAGTCCGCTGAAACGCCCTCTGCTGCAGCTTCTTCTGTTTGGAGACGTCCTGAATCACAACAAGACGGTTTTCCCCGTTTTGCTGTGCAACGAACGATACCCTCGCAGTAAAAAAGCCGCCGTCCTGTCTTCTGCAGACCGCCTCACTGCTTGCGCCGTCACCGTTTCGGTCCGGCGCGGTGCCTGAGGGGTGCTGCCCATAATACTCGGTCCCCCGGAATGTCCTGTTTCCTATTGATACGAGTTGGTCGATGCAACGTCCGGTGAGATCCCCCGCGGCGTACTGAAAGACCCTACAGGCAGCGAGGTTAGACGAAACGATCGTCAGCTCCCTGTTGACGACAAAGACCGGCACGCCCAGACAGTCGAATGTATCGAGTATCGGATCCGACTTCTGCTTTATAGACAGAGCCATCGTTTTTATTATAACAAAGTGGATGCGGCGAGGTGCTGCCGGTCCGGGCCCTTCCCTTAATGCAACGATAGGATGAATTTAACCGGGATCTACCGGTGTGGCGGACATAAGAAGGGCATGGAGAGCCATGCCCTGAGGTATGTTTTGATCTATCGGCTCTTATTTTATCGCGTCTTTGAAAGCCTTGCCAGAGGTGAACTTAGGAGCCTTCGAGGCCTTGATCTTTATCGTCTCGCCTGTCCTTGGGTTTCTCCCCTTCCTTGCGGCCCTCTTTGAAACGGAAAAGGTGCCGAAACCTACGATGGTGACCTTGTCGCCTTTCTTGAGGGACTTCTTGACGCCTTCGACGAAGGAATCCAGTGCCTTTCCTGCTGCTGCCTTTGAAACGTCTGCGTCCTGAGCCATTTTCTCGATAAGTTCTGCTTTTGTCATCAAGACCTCCTAAAGATTTTATGAAGCTACGGTCTCACATTATACACTTTTTCCTTAACGAAAAAATATACATCCTTTTTGAGTGGTCCCAAGTACGGCAAAGGGATATAAGGCAGAACTTGCATTCCCTCAGGTCCTCTGCACCTGGAATCGAAACGATGAGATGAGGAAGGCTTGTTGAAGGGCAGAGGGTGTTCTGGGCGGTGCCGTGCACAGCTTTACCAATCCCGCCTCCTGTACCGACCCTTCCGCGACAGTACGAAAGGGCCATTTTTTCGAAATCCAGATTGACAATCACCCGTCATCTGATAAGCTTTTTACAGGACGATATCAACGATGAGGGAGGGATCACGATGGATCTGAAACTGACCAATCTGGAAGCGGTTGCCGTGATGAACGCATTACAGCGTTATGCGAAGGAACTGGAGAAAGCGGGCGATGAAAAAGGGGTGCAGATCGAGAGGAGCGCCGTCAAAGGGCTCATAAGCAAGATAGAGTCAATGCCTGCCGGCGAAGTTCCCTAGACCTCCGGCTTCAGTAACCGCATCTTCACCTGAAGATCGATCCGCTATTTTATCAGTCTTCTTCGGAGCAGCCTGAAAGAGTAGGGAGCCAGGATGATCACGACTACGATGATCCATGCAACGTCCCACAGGGCGGCTGCCGGCTTCCCTGCAGAAAAGGCCCTGCAGATATTGACGAGGTGGAAGAGGGGCGTGAAGAATGCGATTTTCCCCACCACGGGGGGCAGGTTTCCGACGGGGAAAAATATCCCTGAAAAGAGAAACATCGGGGTCATGAAAAGGGTGTAGAAATAGTTGAAGGAGTCGATGCCCGGGACAACCGCGGTGAAGATCAGCGATATCTCGGCGAAGATCAGGCCCGAGAGAAACAGAAGCGGGATGACGAGAAGCAGCACGGGCGACGCCACAAGCCCGAAGGCAGCCACGACAATCATTATTATGGTCCCGTACAAAACGCTCTTGGTTGCTCCCCAGAACATCTCTCCTGCAATGAGGTCGTTTACGTTCACCGGTGTTGCGAGTATCGCATCGAAGGTTTTCTGATATGTCATTCTCACGTAAGTGCCGTAAGAGCATTCATAGGTGGCGGCGAACATGGCTGATGAGGCGATGATCCCCGGCGCGATGAAGTCTATGTAGGGCACGCCGTTTATCTCCTTTACGTATGCCCCCAGTCCGAGCCCGAGAGCAGACAGGTACAGCACCGGCTCGACGAAATTCAAGGCTATGCTGGAAAGGTAGAGTTTCGTATATACCTTGGCATGTCGCTGCCATACCCTGAAGGCGTGTCTAATCTGCAAGCGGCCTCCCCGTGAGCTTAAGATAGACGTCTTCGAGCGTGCCGCCGTGTGCGTCTTTCAGGCCGGACGGCGTGTCGACAGTCACGATTCTGCCGGAATCCATGATCGCGACCCTGTCGCAGAGTCTTTCCGCTTCTTCCATGTAATGGGTCGTAAGCAGCAGCGTCGTGCCCTT
>JAWOKY010000073.1:0-2506 GCA_033853975.1 Thermodesulfovibrionales bacterium | reverse complement strand
AGGGCTACAGGATTATCGAAAGAAATTACCGGACTCCTCTGGGAGAGATTGACCTCATTGCAAAGGACGGCGACGTCATCGTCTTTATAGAGGTGAAGACCCGCACCGACACCGCCTTCGGCCGCCCTTTCGAGGCCGTGGACCGGAGAAAAAGAGAGAAGATCAGAAAGGTCTCCCTCTGTTTCCTCAAGAAATTCAGGCAGGAAGTCCCCGCAAGGTTCGATGTGCTCAGCATAAATATTGATAACGGGAAAAAAGAAGTGGAGCACATCGTGGACGCCTTCGAGGTTTGAAAATGGTGGAGCTGAACGGGATCGAACCGTCGACCTCTTGAATGCCATTCAAGCGCTCTCCCAACTGAGCTACAGCCCCACTGGCACAAATAAAATACCATACTTTCCACGCCGATGACAACATGAGGCAGTCGAAATCCTTCAGCTGATCGACGGCATTCAGAGTCCGTAGTCCGTCTTGATACTCACCAATGAGAGACTAATCTGAAAATAGACCAGGAGGGGCGATAATGACGAGCTGAACTCAGCTCACGACGCCTTTCAGGCGGAACTGTTACAGTTAGCCGCGTACTTCTTCCTCAGCTTCTCCTCATCGTCATGGAAGTGGCATTTCTTGTATTTTTTCCCGCTTCCGCACCAGCAGGGTTCGTTTCTGCCGGGAAGCTTTGCCGGGTCGATCTCTTCGGCGGGCTTGAAGTAATTAACAATACTATTTAAAAGTCCCATTGCGTTCCTCTTTTCCGGATAATATTTCGAATCTTTGAACATGTTTATTCTACCAGAAAGAGGAAGTTGTTTTCTATCGCATAGGTGAAGGACAACGGGAGAATGCACGGCCCCTTCCTTGATTTTGCCGCACGATACCCAATACAATGAAAGATCATGAAAATCAGCCTCGCAAGCGGAAAGACCGTGCCGGTCAAAGCGGGCGCCAGCATCTACAGGACGCTGAAGGATAACGGCATTTTTCTCGTGGCCTCATGCGGAGGAAAGGGCGTCTGCGGCAAGTGCAAGGTAAAGATCATCGAGGGACACGGCAGGGTTGAATCGACGGGCAGGCTGCGGAAAAAGGAGATCGAGGAGAGCTACGTGCTCGCATGCAAGACCTTCCCCGAAGGCGACCTCCTGATCGAGATTCCTGAGGAGTCCAGGCTCGTTATCGGTGACAAGATCGCTGTGTCGAAAACACGGGACCTTCAGGACTACCTCCGTTCACTCTCGCCGGAATTCTCCCCGATGGTAAGGACGATAGATCTCGAACTCGAGCCGCCGACTGTCCATGACAACATCAGCGACCTTGCCCGCATAAGAAGGGCCCTTTCGGCCGCAGGGATAGAGGGCGTGCGGTTTTCCCACGGATTCGTCTCGGCGATGGCAAGGGCGCTGAGGGATGCGGACTGGAAGATAACCCTTTCCTGCACTGAGGACCTCGAAGCAGTATCCATTTCGCTGCTGGGCAGGGCGGCCAGGTACGGCGCTGCCGTGGATATAGGGACGACAACGGTCGTCGCTTATCTGGTCGATTGCTCCGACGGGCGTCTCATCGATTCGGGCATGACCTATAATTCGCAGATGCGTTTCGGCGACGACGTGATCACGAGGATCATCCACGCCACCGAAGGCGGCGGTCTCGATGACCTGAGACAGGCCGTCACCGGAGACATCAACGACATGCTCGTTCCGATCATAGAGAAAAACGGACTCAGGAAAGTAGATGTGGAGTCGGTCGTCATATACGGCAATACGACGATGTCCCAGCTCTTCTGGGGACTTGACCCCTCCCCTATCAGGGAAGAACCTTATATCCCGACCCTCAACAGTTTCCCCGTCTGGAAGGCGGGGACCGCAAAACTGAGAATAAGTCCCCAGGCGCCTGTTTACACGCTGCCTTGTGTCGGCAGCGACGTGGGCGGCGATATCGTTGCCGGCGTGCTTGCCTCCAAGATGCACAAGAAGCCCGAGATCGCCCTCTTCATGGACATCGGCACAAACGGCGAGATCGCACTCGGCAACAGCGAATGGCTGATCACTGCTGCCTGCTCGGCAGGCCCGTGCTTCGAGGGAAGCGGCATACGGCACGGCATGAGGGCGACAGAGGGGGCAATCGAGTCGGTGAAGATAGACCCGTCTACCTTCGAGCCGGTCCTCGGTGTCATAGGCGATTCTGCCCCTTCAGGCATTTGCGGCTCCGGGATGATCGACGCAATTTCCGAACTCTTCTTTGCCGGGATGATCGACCGGAAAGGAAAGTTCGTGAGGGACCTCGCGACCGACAGGATAAAGATCGAAGACGAGGGACCGGAGTTCATCCTCCACCGGGGCGCACGCAAAGACATCGTCCTTACCGAAGTTGATATCGAAAACATCATCAGGGCAAAGGCCGCGATTTACGCGGGTGTATCACTGCTTCTGAGGGAGGTCGGTCTGAGCCTCGATATCGTCGAGCGCGTCTATATCGCCGGAGGTTTCGGTAACTACCTCGATGTGGACAA
>JAWOKY010000072.1:0-40327 GCA_033853975.1 Thermodesulfovibrionales bacterium | reverse complement strand
ATTGCGGCAACGACATTTCCGTCCTGATCTGTTACGGGCGAAGCTGTTATCCTGTAATTCAGGGTTTTCCCTTCAGAGACCCTTTCCGTTATCGCCTCGTGCACCTGTCCGTCTTTCAGGGTCAGGTAGGTCGGACAATAGGAGCAGATCTCGTCCCTCGGGGGGTGATAAAACGACCGGTAACAAAGGGGTCTCTCCTCAACCGCGATATCGGGGTACCATGACCTCATCATGCCGTTTAAAGACAGTATTTCCATGTTCGGACTTATCATCGCTATCCCTGCGCTTACACTTTCGACAACGCTTCGATACCTTTGCTCCGACTCCCGAAGCGCCTCCTTTTCGACAAGCTGCGCCCTGGCGCCCCTTAGCTCCGCGACCATTGTGCTGAATGTATCCGCCAAAAGCCCGACTTCATCCCTGCTTTTTACCTGTATCCTCTGGCTGTAATCCCCTCTGCCGACCTTTTCCGCAGCCTCTGTAAGCAGCCGGATCGGCTGAGACACACGCCTTGCCAGTACGGATGCCAGGAGGAGGCCCAGCGAGATTACGCCAAGTCCGATAAGGGTCGAAAAGATCATCGTCTCTCTTATGATGCCGGTCTCGTCCTTAAGCCAGCCCATATTGAGTCCTATTACAACATTTCCGACAACAAGGTCGCCCGCCTTGATAGGATAAGAGACCTCAACCGCCTCACCGCCGGACCGCATGAATCTTCTGATGGTCCCCTCGCCGACCCTGTCCGTCTTGTATGTGTTCAAAGCCTGGTATGTTGAGCCTATTCTGTCTTCCACGCTGTCAGCCATGATGCGGTTATAGTTGTCGACTACGACGACGTAGAGGCGGTCTGACCCCCTGGCATAATGGGAGACAAGGCCGTTCATGGATACAAAATTGTCCGAAACAAGGGAAGGCATTACCACGTATGAAATTGAAGCCGCGCTTCTTACCGAATCGTGCAGGAATTTATCCTCGAGTTTCCTGATGTGGCCGAGCTGATTATAGGTGTTGAGGGCGCCAAGCGCCAATGCAACGACCGTCACCGTCAAGGTCGTCACCACGCTGATTTTTGTTCTGAGCGATATGGTACTTCTGCTTGCCACGATGGTCTTTAAAGGCCGTCCTTCACCATGCCATGGATGCGCCGAACATCGTTATAATCGGCATCCCTTATCTGCACGAATTTTTCTATCCGTAATTTCCTCAGTATTTCCCTGCCCTCCGGATCCCTGTGCATGTCCAGTAATGCACGCTCAAGCTGTCTCTTCAGCGCCCCGTCCATTTTCCCGCTGACCACCACCGGCGGGATCGTAAAGTCCTCCGACTCATCGATGACCCTTGTCTTTGAAGAATATTGAGCCTGCGCCTTCTGGTGGTAATCCCATATCTGGCCGTCTATAAAGCCGGCATCCACAAGCCCGCTTGCCACAAGCTGAATGGTCATGTCATGGCTTCCGGAATAGATCGTCCTTCCGAAGAAGGATTTGATTGTTTCATGTCTTTTTTGCAGGAGATAAGCCGCATAGACGGTCGTCGTCGAGAGCGGGTCAGCAAGATCCACGGACTTTCCCCTGAGGTCATCCAGCGATGAAATGCCGCTGTCCTTCCTGACGATGAGATAAACCCTGAATTTCGGTTTGCCGTATCCCTCGATAACCGGAGCGGCTATCGGCTGAAACTTCACGACCTTCTCTCTCCTGGCATAGTGGCAGTTGCAGAGGAACCCCACATCGACCTTACCGTCGACAAACAGGCCGTCCACCTGGGCATAGGACAACCCTGAGATGAAGACCGCCTTCCTGCCGAGCTTGTTCGAGACGTATCTTGTCAGCTCCCTGTAATTTTCGAACGACGGGTCGGAGGCGACTGCGCCTGTTATGACGAATCTCAGATCCTTCTGACCGGCTGCCACAACGCCGGGCAAACCCCAAAGGAAGGCAAAGGCAATGACGAGAACAAGAAAAAAATGCTTTTTCATGGCTCTTTTCACTCAGGTTCGAATCACCGGCGGCATAGTCGGGACCGATAATTATCCTTAAAAGATTAGGGAAAGACTTCCCGGCCGTCTCTTATGATAACGAATAGATTTATTTTATGGTTAGAGGCAAGAGAATGCAAGGAGAGAAAAGATTTTCTGCGGCCGACCGAATAATGTGGGGGGTGCGCCTGGCCGGACCGGCCAGGCACACCCAATGCAGAAGTGATATGCGTCAGACGCCGTGTTCCTTCAAGTACGCCCTGATCTTGTTTTTCAGCGACTTCGGGAGGGGGACATAGATAAGTTCCCTGGCCTTGTTGTCGCCATGATTAAAGGCCCAGTCGTAGAACGCAGCGACCCTCTTGTTTGAATCGGCTTTTTCCTTGGCCAGGAGGATGAAGGTCGCACCCGCGATCGGCCACGAGTTTTTCCCGGGGGCATTGACGAGCCAGAGGTGGAAATGTTTGGCAGGGTCAAAATGGGCGGTAGCGGCAGCGTCCTCGAAGCTTTCGAAACTCGGGGCCACGTAGTTGCCGGCAGGGTTCTTCAGAAGCACGTGTGCCAGTTTGTTCTGCACCGCATAGGCGAACTCGACATATCCGATGGAGTTGGCCGCGCGCTTTGTATAATTTGCGACGCCTTCATTGCCTTTGCCGCCGATACCGACAGGCCAGTTTACTGAGGTGCCGGCCCCGACCTTCTTATTCCACGCCGGACAGGCGCCACTCAGGTAGTTGGTGAAGATGGCAGTTGTGCCAGAACCGTCCGACCGGTGGACGACGGTAATTTCATGGTTCGGCAGGTTCATCCCCGGATTCAATGACCGGATCTTTGGATCATTCCAGTTCTTGATCTCCCCGAGATATATCCCGCAGACTGCATTGGAATCGAGCTTCAGCGCTCCGGGCTTCACCCCCGGGATGTTCACTACCGGGACCACGCCGCCCATCACAGCCGGAAATTGCAAGAGCTTGTCTTTTTCGAGCTGCTCGGGAGTGAGGGGCGCATCGGAAGCGCCGAAATCGACAGTCCTGTCCGTGATCTGTCTGATGCCGCCACCGGACCCTATTGACTGATAGTTGAGCTGCACACCGCTGACCTTGCTGTAATCGTAAGCCCAGGCCGAATAGACGGGATAGGGGAATGTGGCACCGGCTCCGTTTAATACCTCGGCCGCTTCCACATGGGTAAAGGAAAAGACAAGTGACAATGCCAACGCTAATTTCAGAAATATCTTCATGGTATCTCCTCATGGATTTTATTTGACTCGTTTATCGATTCTGCAAGAAGCGATAGGTCATATTACATGTCGCTTCCCTCCTTTTGTCGCCCTCAATAACAAGGGACATTTCCTGTGCTCGCCCTTTTTGCAGTATTCCCCGAGCTCAAAAACACTGGGGACATACGGCCTCTCAAGGGCTAAGCATGAAGATATCCCCCTGCCCGAGACAAGGTGCGTGCACTTCATGATTCCTCCTTTGCCTTCACGAGATCCTTCCTCCGGCATATGGCGCGGCCTTCCTCATCCGACGCGTCACGTTTCAAAGGACATCTCGTGTGATTTCTTTCGCAGAAGTATTCCCTGAAGGCGCTGACAACAGGCATCCCCCGCCTGCAGAGTGAATATTCGACAAAAAGATCACTGCACTTCATGTAGAGCTCCTTTCATGATTTGCCCGGCCATTGTGTCGTCCATATCTACTGCCGATCGGAGGCAAGATAATATGCCACCTTCTGCCGAAGGCCGGAGAGGTCTCCCTTACAGATATACCCTCTGACTTTATGGATCCGAACCATCTGCCTCAGACTGTCTTCATCGTTGGATGAATAAAAGACGATAGGAGCACGGGAACGGCAACTCAGCACTTTGGAAAGCGTATCGCCCGACAGCCCCGGCATGTTGACATCAAGCAGGATGAGGTCCGGTTCAAGCGTCCGGGCAAGTTGTGTGGAGCCGAAGGGATTGTTGTGGGTGTAAACATCGTGGCCCTCCGTTTCGAGTATTTCCTTTACGGTGATGAGGTGTTTGTTGTCGTCATCGATGACAAGGATCTTCTTACCTGTTGTTTGCATAATCGCCCTCCTTTAGGCCGCAGCTGTATTTTTTAACGGCAAGGTCACTTCGAAGGCAGTCCCGCTTCCGAATTCGCTTTCCATGGAGATGCCGCCGCCGAGCATATGCAGGAGATTTTTTGTGATCGTAAGACCAAGGCCGGTGCCTTCGTGCCGCTTGGTTGTGACATCTCCCACCTGGCTGAAAGCCGTAAAGAGCCGCTCCATATTCTCTTTCTTAATGCCTATGCCCGTGTCCGTCACCTTTATAATCAACTCACCGCCCGAAGTCAGGACGGCAAGCGTAATTCTTCCCCGCTCCGTAAATTTTGCCGCATTGCTCGTCAGGTTGGTCAGTATCTGCTTGACCTTTATCGGATCAAAGTGCACAGGCAGTTGATGGAACGCCGAGTCGATCAGAACTTCAACGGGTTTTGCACCGAGAAGGACCTTTGTGGTCTCGGCAACCTCCCTGATCGTCGCCATTATGTCAAAATCTTCGTTTATGATCTCCATCCTGCCGGCCTCGATCTTCGACAGGTCGAGTATGTTGGTTATGATCGCCCTCAGATGGGTTGCGCCGGACATGACAAGGTTGAGCCTGTCCATTACCTGGCCGAGATGGCCCTTTTCGCAGGACATCTTCATCAGCTCGGTAAGACCGATTATCGCATTGACCGGCGACCTCAGTTCATGGGTTACATTCGCAATGAACTGTGACTTGATGTGGTTCACCTTCTCGAGTTCCCTTGCGCGCTCGTGAGCCATTTCACGCTCGACGATATTGTTTGCAAGAAGGTTGCTCTGCTGTATGATCATCTGCCTAACGGGCAAAAGACCTCTGTAATGGCCGTTTTCATCGGTGATGATGATCTCGTCGTAAACGTCCTGGGAAGGCCTCGCCAGAGCCCTGTCTATCGCAACATCCAGACGCTCGCGTTCGCATATGCAAAGCGGGTCCGTATCTGCAATCACGATGATAGGCTTCTTCCCGTAAAGCTCAAACCCGTACCGTCTGAAGATAGAAAAAAGCAGCTTCGGTCTTGTCACGAGTCCGACCGCCTCTCTTCCCTCCACTACGGCGACTGCGTCCATGTGAGCCGACTCGAAAAATTGTTCGACGACATCTCGCACCTTTGTTGCGGGATAAACGCAGGCATCAGAGGAGACGAGGCCGCCGACCAGAGGCGAGCCCTCATGCCGGGATCGATCCATATTTTCCTTTACACTTCCTTTCCGGTTCCGCGATCACGATTCATTAGTCCTTCTTGCGCAGCATCCTGGCGAGGAAAATGGGACAGCTGTCATAATCGCCCCCGCTGCAATACACCTGCCTGCGGGATGGCCCGATCACCATGGACGACAGCGAAGCTGAGCATACTTCCGATTCTGCAGTACCGAAAGGACAGTCGTATTCGTCCTCCCTGATGCCTATTGCCCGAAATTGCGTGAGCGTTGACATGTGGTCTCCTTTCTCATGGCCTGGACAGTGCCAGCTTAGTCCTGATCGCGGCAATGATTCCAGGCATCCAAAGGCGTTTGCTATCAGTAGGGCAAGGGAACAATTGCGAGTCCTTGCCGATCACGTACTTGTTTCCCCTCCAGACGACCTTATTGCTTACGACAGGGACAAACCACATGAAACCGATCAGGAGATCCTTTAAAGGTGCAAGGAGATACAGAAAGGGAGTCATCCCCGCTCCGAGCCTCCTTCCAATATAAAAATCGCGGACGACCTTTATCGCGCTCACGGTGGCCGCAAGCAAAAGGGCGGGCCGAAGTGGAGAAAAGACCAGCGGCAGCCAGGAGATGAATACCGCATTTCCGATCAATTCGGGCAGGTACTTAACCCCTCCGATATGCCATCTCAGCTTCCCCCACCTTGTATGCCTGTTAAGGAACTTTTTTACCTGCCAGTATTCATTAACATTCCTTATGACATGGTTCGAGAGAACCACCTTCTTCCCGAGTCTATGGATGCGTTCACCTATGATGTAGTCTTCGGCCAGCACGTCCTTGACTGCGCTGAACCCGCCTATCGCTTCGAGATCACACTTTCTCATCAGCATCGACTTTCCGATCACGCATGGCATGCCGAGATATCTGTCGAGGAAACAGACACTTCCAACAACAAAGGAATTCAGATGGAGATTTTCGAGTGCCGCGCCTAAAGACCGTCCGCCAACCCCCTTGATCATATTGCTCACGAGTCCCACGGAAGGATCTTTCATATGGCCTGCGATAGCCCTCAGATAGTCTTTTTCTACACGGACATTGCTGTCGCTTATAAGCAGGAGGCCGTATTTCGCCCTCTTATAAGCCGGGATAAGGTTGTTCACCTTTGGATTCAGCCCCTCGTCGCAGAATTCGACGACGATCGATATATCACTTGAGGGATATTTCTCCTTAATCTTTTCGGCGACCTTGAAGGCCTGGTCATTCCGGTTCTGAAGGGTAAAGATGATCTCATACGTTGGATAGTCGAGACTGCAGAAGCTTTCGAGATTGTCGAACAGCCCATCATCGAGCCCTTTCAGAGGCTTGAGGATAGAGACAGGCGGGAAATCCTGTGAAGCGTGAGCGCTGTCTCCTTGGCAGCGTGCATCAGTGAAGGACCGTACCGCAATCATCTGAAGCAGGTAGCCCAAAACCCCGATGAGTGCGACGACCGAACATATCCATAGCAGGACCATGCCAACCTCCTTAATTTCTGAAGAGCGTCATCGCGACGCCCTTGTTATGTTTAATGCATTCCTTGATCGCTGCGGTGTCCTTCTCGCAGTTCAGAAGCGTCTTCCATGAGTACAGGTGCCTCGGCCTGTGGAAGTCGCTGTTTGCGATATAGGGGTATTTCTTCAGACTGATAACATTGAAGACGTCGTCCCTGTTGGCTATCTCCCAGGCATCGATGTAGCGGGCGTATCTGTCGCGGTTGTTCCAGAGAAAGAGGGTATTTCTGTCGGTCTTTGGCGACATATGATGCGGGTGACAGGCTACAGTCAGAGCCTTCTGCTTCTTCGCCTCGAGGAATATTTCTTCATAGCTCCAGCAGGCCGGTATGAAATCCCGGATATCGATAATCAGGATATGGGCTGATTTGTCAGCGGTAAGGTGGTTTTTGCTTATCTCAACGCCGGGGATGACGAGCATGTTATACTTTTCCCTTGCCCGGTCCGCTTCGTCCCTTATGTGAGAGACATACCGGTAAAAGTTCTCTGATGTCACCGAATACCTGAACCTGTGCGCAAGTTTGCCGAGCGAATTGTCCCCGTTGACCACGTGATCGGTGATGGCTATCGCATCGAAGCCCGCCTGCCCGAAGATATCGATTGTTCTCCTCAGCTCCAGCGAGCCGTCGGAGTATGTCGTGTGAATATGGAAATCACACAGAAGCATTGTTCGACCATTCGGATAATTGTTCTTTCATGCTGTATTTATGGTAAGGACTCTACGTTTCAACATTATGAAACTGCTGTTACGCTACGGTTAAATGTGAGTGGGGTATAAACCCTGCCTCTGCATGAAATACGGCCTGAGAAGGAGGGGCGGACGAAAAGCCTTTCGCAGCGATACCTCAAGGCATCGGAAGCCACATCGAAAGTCCAAAGAAGGACAACACGTCAGGTAGCTCCTATCCGCCGACACCATGCCCAATCAAGTTTCATCGCCTTGAAAGGCCTTGAGGATGCCTTTACTTCTCAGGAGAGGACGAATTGAAATTTCGGCTCTTTATGATATGGGAATAGTAAGATGCCGCGTTTGTTGGGGTGCGCTCAAGCGTGTCGAAATCTACCCTGTAGAGGCCGAAGCGGGCGTCAAGCCCCTGGAGCCATTCGTAATTGTCGATGAGCGACCAGTAGAAATACCCTCTGATATCCATTCCCCAGCGGATGCAGCGCTCGACCGCATCTACATGGTCTCTCATAAAGGCGATCTTTTTCTGACTGTCCCTGGTGGCAATGCCGTTTTCGGTTATGATGAGTGGCACGTTGAGCCGGGATGCATCATGGAGGACCTTTTCGAGGCCCCGCGGATGGATTTCCCATCCCATATCGCTCAGGCCATAGCCGTCGATGTCCCGATGCCGCATTTCAACCCCCATCTTCTTAAAAGGATTGAACCGCATGTGGATCCTTGTGTAATAGTTGACGCCGAAAAAATCGAGTTTCCCCTTTATGGGGACAGGTATCCGAATATCTCTCTGGAAAGGGAATTTTATCCTGAGCAAGCCGGTTTGAAAGACATCGAGAAGGGAATGGTTATAGAAATGCCTTGCCACGCGGGCCAGTAGCTTGTCCATCGGATTCCACCTCCTCCATGGTGCAAGCGCCGCCATGTTGTGGGCCACGCTCACCTGCGCATCCGGACAGCTCGAATGGATCAGGTCATAGGCACCGCCATGCGCCCGCAATATATTCGTCAGGGCCGCAACGCCGAGGGGGACGTTTCTGACGGCAGGAGGCGTGCAGCCCTCGAAGTATCCCGCCAGTATGAGGACGTAGGGCTCATTGAAGGTTATCCAGAACCTCACTCCCCTCAGCCTTGAAAGAACCTTTTCGACATACTCCAGAAATTTGCCGACAGATGCGTCTTCATGCCATGGATATTTTTTCATGAACCAGCGAGGATGGGTGAAGTGATGAAGGGTGACCATAGGCTCGATATTGTAGCTCCGAAGAATCGTCAACACTTCCTGATAGTGCTCGATAGCCTTTTCGTTCCAGATGTTTTCGCGCGGCTGTATCCTGCTCCATTCGATGGAGAAGCGGTAGGCGTTTACTCCAAGGTCCCGAAGCAGGGCAAGGTCATCCCTGTAGAGGCTATAGTGGTTAGTAATCTCAGGCCTTTCGCCCAGGGTTCGGTCCCATGATGTCCAGTCAGCGTCAGGCGAACCCTCAAGCTGAAAGGCGGATGTTGCAACACCCCAGAGAAAACTGTCGTCACATGAGTTCATAATATTGCCAGTGAACAGAGCCGGACTTACCTATTGCAACTTTAAGGTTTAAACTGCTCCAGCCAAAACGATTATTATAGTTCGGCATTCGCGCAATATCCGATCCCCCTTCTCGTCTTTATGTACACGGGATGCGCGGGATCGTCTTCGATCTGTGCGCGAAGTCTCCTTATATGGACGTCGACAGTCCTCGGTTCAACGTAGCCCTCGTTCTTCCATACCGCGTTCAAAAGCTGGTCGCGGGTAAAGACCCTTCCCTTGTTTTCAAGAAGATACGCAAGGAGTCTGAACTCGGTTGCGCTGAGGTCAAGCATTGTCCCCCTCTTTGAAACCGTATAAGCCGAGAAATCCACGATAAGATCTCCAAAGCGCATAATGTTGTCTTTCCGCCCTGGTTCTCCAGCCCTTCTCAAAAGGGCCTTTATGCGGGCGGCCAGTTCCCTTGTACTGAAGGGTTTGGTGATGTAATCGTCTGCGCCAAGTTCAAGCCCGATTATCCTGTCTATCTCTTCTGTCTTGGCTGTCAGCATGATGATCGGCAGCGCTTTTGTCTTCGGATTGTTTCTGAGGATACGGCACAAATCCGTCCCCTGGATGCCCGGGAGCATCAGGTCGAGTACGACCAGATCGAAATTCTCCCGTCTGATCCTTGAGAGGGCCTGCTCCCCGTCGGAGACAATCGCCGCGTCGAAGCCCTCCCTGATCAGGTTATACGAGATGAGTTCTGCGATATCGGGCTCGTCCTCTACAATAAGGATTTTATTGGCTGCCATTGTTTACATATACCATTTGACTTTTCTCCGACGCAATAGATAAAAGGCATTTCATGATAATTTAAAGAGAATGTAACGGAACTTTAACATGGCGTGCTCTGAGGGGCCTGACATAATAAAACAGGCGGGTCTTTCAACCCGCCTGCGGAGCGCCTCGCAATTTCCGGCTTCAGAAGCTGAGTTCGATCAGGTGCCTGAGAACAACTGGGTTCTTTACGCCGGGGTTGCCCGCATTGTAACCGACATCATGGGCAGCTGCGTCCTTGTAGAAGCTGCCTGCGTGCATGTATCCTGCGTCAACCTGATAGGTCAGGTTCTTCGCAATCTGGTACTTTATCCTGCCGTCGACTTCCCATCCCACGTCTTTGGACTGTCCCGAAAATGTGGCCTCCGACGCCCTGAGTATGTAGCCGTCGAGCGATGCCTTCAGGTCTTTCGCAGCGTTCACATCGAAGCCGAGGTTGTAATATGTGGTGTTGCCCAGGCCTGTGTCGCGGCCGCCCGCTGCAGTGTTGAGCTGATAATCATAAATGAGGGTGTAGTGCTGGTCATCGCCTAAAAAGGCGGTGAACTGCTTGTGCTTGTTATTGTTGAGCTCGTTACCGCTGCCGTAGGCAAAGCCTGCCCTTACGTTTACCGGATCGACCATGTAGTTTAGTCCGACCGTAGCAGCCCAACCGCTTGCATCCTGGGTCGCGGTCCATTTGCCGAACTGTACGTCTCCTGAATAATTGTACCCCAGGCCTGAAATACTGCCCTTGCCTGCGAGCTCGAGGTTCTGAAGGCTGAATTTGGAATTGGCTGGAAGAATCGGATCGTTGGCACTGCCCGATGAATTGAGGTAAGTATAATTTAAACCTACAGTATTCTTGTCGTCGATCTTGTAAGAAACAATGCCTACGTAACCGTCGAGATCGTCGCTGGCAACGAACTTATCGCCCTCGAACAACTTGATAGACAGAAGGTCTGTTTCAAGATTCTTCGTTGGGTTGGCGAAGAAAACGAGCGCGTCATCGCCGAAATGGGTGTGGTCGAAGAAGACCCCGTTGCCAAGGGCAAGAGGCATATGCCCGATCTTTACACCAGCAGGGATCCCAAGAAGACCGGAGCCGCTATACATGATCCAGGCCTGAAGGATGGTGAGGTCGGCTGGCTTTGAGTTGAAATTGCCCCAGATGAATTTGTCCGTTGATTTGCCCACCGTTCCAAGGGTATTGTTTGTATCCGACTCAAGTTGTACCATGCCTTCCACATTTGGGTTAACCTTTGCGTCGACTGAGAGCCTCACCCTTTCATCGTAATATGCACCCGAGTTCACGTTGGCGGGATTCATCGCTTTGCCGACCTTGCCGGAGCCGTCGACATTGTCAAAATACCATCCCCTCACCCTCAGGTCCCCGCCGAGGGTGATCTGGGTTTCGCCTGCACCGACAACCGCCTGGGTCTCAGACGGGATCTCTGCATGGATCGCTAAGGCGCTGGCAGCATAGCTCAGCACAAATAATGCGCTCAAAAAGATTGAAGCTATTCTTTTCAATTTCCTTTTCCTCCTTAAATAGTGGGCGCCGGATATATCCGGGCATTGCATCGTCCGCCGAAGGCGGCTCAGAGTCAGCCCTTAACTTTCTTGCTGATCATATCCCATAAGACACGGATCTCCTCCTCTCGCGTATTTTGGGCCCGGCCACGGCCTTCTTTCCCGGATATGTTACGCAAGGCGTATTACACCCGAATGACGCCGACGTTACGCCAAAGTTAAATTTGCCGGGCTGGTTTTCAGCATAGAGAACTTCCAGGAAAGAAGGGCCGGACAGCGGGGACCGAATCGGCCCTCCGGGAGAGGATTGACTTCGAGACGATGGAGAGAAAAAGGGGAACGCATCAGATCCTTATACGGTCGCGGGAAGTCGGCATGAGGAATGCCGACACATAATCCATTTGGGTTATTTCGCAGCCGAAAGGCTGACAAGAAAAAGCAGGAAGTACGCTTTACAGGAAGCGCAATATCCGAAAGAGGCGGTTATTTCAGAGGGATGTGAAGGCCGAACATCGCGCGGATATTTCCAGGCATCGGCTTTCCGTTTAGTTCCTTGAAAGGGGATGAGCCTGCAAGGATATATGCCTTGAACTGATCCCCAAGTCTTATCTGCACCTCTTTCTTCTTATCGGGATTTGAAACCTGAAGCTGGCCCTTTGCGGCTTCGGATGGACCGCCACCCTCCATTACCTCCTTTGTCAGATCGTTTGCCTGTGCTGCGTATGCGCGGCCGGGGATTTGCGTCAGGCCCGCGAATAGGAAGGCCGATACAAGGAAGACGAAAAGGCTGCGGATTTTCATTTACTGCTCCTGCTGCTAAACTGAAGGCCCTCAGGCCTCCTTTTTTATTATACCTTCTTGCCCTGGAGCATTCAATTAACTTTTTTTAATTTATCCTCCGGTTGCCCTTTAGGGTATGCGATAGCAGGCGATAAGCCACCCGGGCCCGTATCTTCCCGTTCGGCGTCTCCGC
This sequence comes from Thermodesulfovibrionales bacterium, assembly GCA_033853975.1. GTDB lineage: Bacteria > Nitrospirota > Thermodesulfovibrionia > Thermodesulfovibrionales > UBA6898 > JAWOKY01. Next base: position 28,060 of record JAWOKY010000072.1, on the reverse strand, counting down.
CATTTCGCCTGAAGGGGAGCGTAAAATAAAAAACGGCGCCCTTTCCGGGGCTCCCCTTGGCCCAAATACTGCCTCCGTGTCTGGCGATGATTCTCTGAACGATCGAAAGGCCGATGCCGGTGCCCTCAAAATCCTCTGCGCTTCGGAGCCGCTGGAAGATGTTGAAGAGTTTGTCGGCCTCGTCCATATCGAACCCCACACCGTTGTCCTTTACCGAATACACGATGCCACTGTCGCCGACATGACAGTCCACTTCGATCACCGCCGTCTCCCTCGTTCGTGTAAATTTGAGGGCGTTCGAAAGCAGGTTCATAAAAACCTGCCTTATAAGAGACCTGTCCGCCTCTGCCGTCAGGAGCCTTCCGACCTTCAGCTGCACCTTCCGCTCAGGGACAGCAGTCTTCAGTTCGTCGAAAACAGACTGCACAAGTTCATCCATATCCACCCGCGAGTATCGAATCTGCTGCCGGCCGGATCGGGAGAGGGCAAGGAGCGCCTCGATGAGAATCTCCATTCTTGCCACGCTTTTTTCGATCGCTTCAATCATCTCCTTTGCTTTTTCGTCCGAACCGGCGGCGTGGCGTCTCCCGAGCCGGCGGGCAAACCCGCCAATCGCAACGAGGGGGGTGCGGAGGTCGTGAGATACGGTGGAGCTGAAAGCGTCGAGTTCCCTGTTTGCAGCGAGGAGTTCCTTCACCCTTTTTTCCAGTTCCTCGTTCAGCCTCCTGATCTCCTCCTCGGCCTTTTTGCGTTCGGTGATGTCCCGTGTCACGTTTATGATGCAGGTATCGCCGCTGATTTCGACGAGTTCGGCAGACCGGAGCATTATGCGGACCTCCCCGGATTTAAGCCTGTATCGCGTCTCCTGGTCCCTGATCACCCTGTCACGGCGGAGAAGATCGACCATTTTCGCACGTTCGTCCGGCTCAACCCACATTCCGAGTTCTATGGATGTATGCCCGATCACCTCTTCGCGTGAAAAACCGGTCATTTTCAGAAAGGCGTCGTTGACGTCGATGAACCGGCCCTCTTCGAGGGTACTTATCGCAATCCAGTCGGGACTCGACCTGAAAATCGTCGAGAACTTTTTCTCAGACTGACGCAGCGCCCTCTCGGCCTTCCTGAACTCGGTGATGTCATGTATAATCCCCTGATATCCCGTGACATCGCCTTCCGGCGACCGCCTCACCGTCGAACTAAGGAAACAGCAAAGCTCGGCTCCGTCTTTTTTCCTAAGCCGTACCTCGTAGTCCTTCACCGCACCCTTGGTTTCGATCTCCCGCTGAAATTTCTCCCTGTCATGCGGATTGGCGTAAAGGCCGCCTATGTTCATTCCGACCAGCTCATCTCTGCGATAGCCGAAGAGGTCTTCGGCCGCCCTGTTGACGTCGAGAATCTCTCCTTCCCTCGACGAGACGTAGATAGGGTCTTTCGATTCGCTGAACAGGTCACTGTAACAGGCCTGGCCCGACTGCGTCCGCCATGCTTCGAGTTCCCTGACCCTGCCGCGCAGTTGTTCCAGTTCCGTTAGAAGCTCAGCCTTCGTCCTTTCCTTATCCATCTTCACAGATAGGTCCGTCCTCCTCCCATTATATACCCTATACTGCATGACGGCGCGCCGCCCTGAACGTATCATCGGAAGGATCGGGCGAAGGAGTAGTTCAGACTCTCAGCATTCCGACTGACTAGCTATTCACGAAAAAGAAGGAGAGCATTCAAAAGGAGGTAATTCCTGTTTATTTGTCATGATTCCGGCCGGCCCAAGCCCGTCACTTGAGTTTAGCAGCTGCGCATCCCCTCATACCTGCTTTTTAAGTATTACAATAGTTGCTCCCCATCCGCCGGCGTCCCCGCCTGCTGTCCCGAATGAGGCCACGATGGGCAACCGGCCCAGGATCGAATGCACGGTCTTTCTGAGCATGCCGCTTCCTTTTCCGTGAATCACCCGGACCTGCATGATACCCCTCTCCCTGCATGCGGCCAGGTAGTCCGGCAGAAGCCCCTTTACGTCCTGCGGCCTGAAGGTATGAAGATCGAGCACCCCATCTATCGGGATCTCAACGGGCTGAATATCGCCTTCGTTTTCTTCTTCCTTCATCTTCAATCACTCACAGGGAGATCCTTTTCGTCAGCCTCTTTAACTTCCTGAAGTCCCCGATAAAGGACTCCCTCACTTTTGGGAAGCGCATGGCATAGGCAGGATGAAAGGTGATGAAATAGGTCCTTCCCTCTTTCCGGATAACACTGCCGTGTTCGGCCGTAACCGAGGCCTTCCGGTCAAGCATCGCAACGCATGCCGTATTTCCCATGAGGACGACGATCACGGGATCGATTACCGAAAGCTGCCTCAAAAGATGCGTCCTTCCATGCAGGATGTTCTTTTTCGGGGGCGTGCCCATTCGCGGAAGATACTTGACCGGGCTTGTGATATACACATTACCGGGGTCGAAACCGGCTTCCTTCATTACCGACCTGAGAAATCTCCCCGACCGCCCGACAAACGGCCGGCCAGTTTTCGCCTCTTCTCTTCCCGGCGCCTCACCAAGAAAAACTACTGCGGTATCCGGACTTCCCTCGCCCGGCACAGGCAGACCTTCTCCCCACCGCCTGCAAAGGGGGCATCTCCTGATTTCTGCTGCTATGGTATTCAGATCCTCCGCTTTCCCCATTTCACCCCGAAAAGCAATGGTGCAAGGCTGCGCGAAAGGACATGCCCGTCAATCCGTTTCCTGCTCCAGTGTTACCGTCAGATTCCTTCCCCTTTGCTTTGCCTGGTAGAGGGCCTTATCTGCCATGGCGATGATATCTTCCTTGTCGCTCATCGAAGGCCGGTAGGTGGAAACTCCGAGGCTCACCGTGATTCCGCCATGCTCGACAACGCGCTCCCTTATCCTCTCTGCCACCTCCTGCGCCCTTCCAAGCTCCGTCTCCGACAGCAGGACAACGAATTCCTCGCCGCCGTAGCGCACGGCAAGGTCCGTCTCCCTTACCTCATGTGAGATGATCTTCCCGACATCCACAAGCAGCCTGTCGCCCGCCACATGTCCGTAAGTGTCGTTGTAATTCTTAAAATAGTCCAGGTCGAGCATGATGACGGAAAAGGGCCGTTCATATCTCTTTGCACCGGCAAAATTCTTTTCCAGGGAGATGTCCAGCAGTCGTCTGTTAGCCAGACCGGTCAGGGGATCCAGTAGCGACAACGCCCTGGTCTCTTCATAGAGCCTTGCGTTGTCTATGGCGAGCCCTATCTGGGTCCCGATCGAAAGGAGAAGCTTTACCAGACTCTCGTCGACATCGACGTCGGCGGTGAGAAAGAGGCATAATACACCTGTCACCCTGTCTTTCGCCTTAAGCGGAATGACGACGTGCCCGTGAGGCGTTGCTTCGCGGTACATGACGCTGCGGCGGCTAAGGCTGTGGCGTGGATCGTTCAAGGAGTTACGCGATATGACCACATCTCCGGTTTCTGCGGCTATACCGCAGAGGCAATCGCCAACCCTCAAGTCCTTGTGAAGATTAAAAAAGTCTTCGTCTGTGCCGACGTGACTCACAAGTCTCAGTCTCCCCTCTTCCACGGCGAATATCGCGCCCTTGCGCTGGACATGCAGTATTCCAAGGTTGGTGATCGACTCAAGAACCTTCGGAAGAACAATGTCGAGCGTTATCGTCTCATTAAGCGCAGAGGAGATATCAAAGAGAGCACTGAGTTCGGCATTGCGGTTACGAAGGGCACGCTCCGCCTTCATCTCCGTAATCTCGCGGGCGATGACCGACGCACCTGTGATTACGCCCGAACCGCTTCTTAGGGGCAATACCGTGAGAGAGACATCCCTCAACGTGCCGTCCTTCCTTGAACAGACGGTTTCATAATCCTCAAGATGTTCACCTTTCAAGACGGAATCGACAATGACCGACATCCAGCCGGAGCCGCCGGCAGGCAGAAGCGACGAGAAGAGGCGGCCTCTGATTTCATCTGCCGAGTATCCGCACATCCTCTGGGCTGCAAGGTTCCAGCCCGTAATAACACCCTCAGGGGTCATGTCGATGACGACCGATTCTGAGGACTCCACAACAGCGGCCAGTCTGGCCGCCGTCTCCTCAGCCTTCCTCCGTTGGTCTGTTTCCCGCTTCATTGCGCGCCAGAGGTAAAGGGCTGTGCCGGCTCCAAGTCCCATGATCAACACTATGACCGTTTTTTTCAGTGTCCCTGGAAACCCTGTTCCGGAGAATATGCCAAGGACGATGCTGAGCGTGCTGGCACAAAGAGCAGTCGACAGCATGGGGCGGAGGCCGAGCATGCCGCCCGCCGCAATTACAGGCAGCATGCCAAGCGCAAATACGGTGCCGCCCGCGACCGCATAGACAGGAGGGAAAACCGTGGCATAGGCGGTCAGCGTTCCTACAACGACAATGGTTCCCGTGTATTTACTGGTCAAGGCGTCATACTCCTGGCAACAAGATTTTCCCCACCGGGCGCTGGTTCCCGTTAATCAATTATTACCGGAAATGCCCGTTTAGTCAAAGATATTTCGCAGGGGGGCCTGCGGAATCATTCTCCCCTTGTAATCCGGCCAAAATGTCATAAGATAGTCTTTAGGAGGCAGAAGGCAAAACCTCCGTCCAGAGATATGACCGAAAAAAGAAGACATCCGCGTTTGACTGTTGGAGGCATGGATATCCGTGCGAAAACGATCCTCAACGCCGAGGCCGAGATCCTTGACATAAGCCCGACGGGTGTTTCGGTGAGATGCCCCAAAAGGCTGAACATCGGCAGTCCCTACACATTCAAATTCAACCACGGAGAAAGCGAACTCTCGGTGAAGGGGATCATTGTCTGGGAGAAGCTGACAGGAAGCAGGCGCGACGAAGGGGACGTTGTCCCGATATACACCGCCGGAGTGGAGTTCAGGGAGGTTTTGACGGACAAGGCGCGGCGGCTCATGACGATCATCGCCGACCGGGTCAGGGAACTCAGGGAGCGGAGGCTCAGCGGCGTCAGGATAAGGCTCCACGGCACAGAAAAAATGGTTCTGACTCAGCTCGAAGCATGCGCCATAAAGGACCTGAGTCTCGGCGGAATGCGCGTAGAGATAGCCCATGAACTCGCGGCCCATACAGTATTTGGCTTTAAACTGATCCTCCCCGACAACGGGGCTACAATCCAATGCCGCGGGATGGTGGTCTTCTGCACCAGGGGCTTGGACGGGCCGCAGGAGCAGTATTCCGTTGGGGTGGAATTTCTCGAAATGTCCGACGACGACAAGATGACACTGAAGCTTTTTATCGACACACTGGTCCCCTCGCTCATCGTGGAGCGGTAGCGCTCCGCGGCATTCCCGTGTCGTCCATCACCTGGAGAAAGGAGTAATCGATGCTCTACAAGGAACCACCGGCATCTTCAGTGATCAGGGTCATCCTCAGAGACGGTCAGAGTCTCAAGGTGAGGCCGATCGTCCCTGCCGACAAGGAAAGGCTCAGGGACCTGTTCTACCGGCTGAGTCCGCAGACGCGCTATATGCGCTTCGGTTATATGAAGACGTACATAAGTGAGCAGGAACTCGACTATTTCACGTCAGTAAATCCTCCGGACATGTACGCCTATGTGGCAACGATGGGGGAAGAGGAAAAGGAGAGGATCGTTGCAGTCGGAAGGTGGTTTCTGGTCCCGGACGGCAAGACGGCCGAGATCGCCTTTGTCGTTGAGGACACGATCCAGGTACGGGGGATCGGCACGGCACTTCTTGAGCAACTCGCAGAGACCGCACTCAGATTCAGGATAAAGCGGTTCGTCGCCCGCGTGCTCCCTGAGAACATACGAATGCTCGAGGTCTTTGAGGAAAGCGGATTCATGATAACAAAGCGGGTGACCGAAGGCGCCTATGAGATCATCTTCAACCTCGAAGAGCAGGAGGAGTACTCAAAACGCCAGGCATACCGGGAGCATATCGCACGCTCAGCTGGGGTGAGGAGGATCCTCTATCCTAAAAGCGTTGCCGTGATAGGGGCGTCCCGCGATCCCGGGAGCGTGGGCGGGAAGGTCTTTCGCAATCTGCTCTTCGGCAACTTCGGTGGCACGATCTTTCCTGTAAACCCCAATACTGCTGCGGTGGGGGGAGTCCTTAGCTACCCGTCCATCCTGCACGTGCCTGCGGATGTGGACCTTGCCGTCATCGTTGTTACTGCAGAGCGGGTGCTTGAAGTGATAGACCAGTGCGGCAGGAAGGGGGTCCCCGGCGTAGTCATCATCTCGGCCGGTTTCGGCGAGGCCGGGCCAGAGGGATCAGAAAGACAACGAGCCCTCAGGGAGAAGATCCTATCCTATGGCATGAGGTCTGTAGGTCCGAACTGTCTTGGCATAATGAATACGGACCCCGGGGTGCAGCTGAACGCCACCTTTTCCAACGTCATGCCCCCCCGGGGCTCCCTCAGCATCAGCTCGCACAGCGGAGCGCTCGGACTCTCTCTTTTGGATTACGTCAGGAGCAACAATCTCGGTATCGCCCATTTCGCCAGCATCGGCAACCGCATAGACATTTCTTCCAACGACCTGCTCGAATTCTGGGAAGACGATGAAAATACGAAGGTCATCCTCCTTTACCTGGAGACCTTCGGCAACCCGCGAAAGTTCAGCAGGCTTGCGCGCCGGATCACGAGAAAGAAGCCGATCATTGCGGTAAAGGCCGGAAGGAGTGAGGTCGGCGGCAGGGCCGCGCGCTCCCATACTGGGGCTCTCGCCGCCTCTGACGTAGCCGTAGATGCACTGTTCAGGCAGGCAGGGGTCATCAGGGTTAACACCATCGAAGAGATGTTCAATGTGGCGAAGGTGCTCGCGCACCAGCCTCTTCCAAAGGGGCTGGGCGTGGCGATTCTGACGAATGCCGGCGGCCCCGGAGTGCTTGCCGCTGACGCCGCCTCGGGCTGGGGACTTACGGTGCCGCACCTGTCGGAAGAGACCATGCAGAAGCTCGCCGAATTTCTCCCGAAAGAGGCTTCTTTGGCAAACCCTGTTGACATGATCGCATCCGCTTCCGGCGACGATTTCGGCAAGGCGCTTCTGGCGCTTCTTGAAGACGAGGCTGTCGATGCAGTCATCGTGATCAACATCCCGATCAGACCGGTGGAGGAGATAGCAGACGGCATAAGAAGGGCAATGAGCTTCTATGGGGGAGACAAGACGGTGGTGGCCTGTTTCATGACCTCAGAGGCTAATGCGATCGATCTAAGACCGGCCGAGGCAAGACAGATCCCGGTTTATATGTTCCCCGAAGACGCAGTACAGGCCCTCTTTCACGCCTCCACCTATTCGACTTACAGAAACCTTACTGAGGGGCGCGTACCTGTGCTTGCCGGCACGGACGAAGACGGGGCACGAAAATACCTGGCATCTATCGGGACAACCCAAAAAGAAGGCGGATGGCTCCCGCCGGAGGCAGCGATCGGGCTTCTGGGGCATTACGGCATCCCCATGGTACCCACAAAAGTGGCCAAAAACCCGGAAGAGGCAGCGGCAGCGGCAAGTGAGATAGGGTTTCCTGTGGTCCTCAAACTTCGGTCGACCACAATAACCCACAAGACGGATGTGGGCGGGGTCATCCTCGGCCTGCGGTCCGAAGAAGAGGTAGAGCAGGCTTTCACGACTATCAAAGACCGCATGGAAGCATCAGGATACGGTGAAGAGATGGAAGGTGTTATCGTGCAGCAGATGCTTAGGGGAGGGCAGGAGGTAATTATCGGCATGTCACAGGATCCGGTCTTCGGCCCGCTTATCATGGTCGGACTCGGCGGGGTATTTGCCGAGCTCCAGAAAGACGTCGCTTTTTCCATCCATCCGCTCACGGATGCGGACCCTGACTATATGCTTTCACAGCTCAGAGGACTGCCCCTGCTTCAGGGCTGGCGCGGGAGTCCCTCAAGGGACATCAACGCGATCAAGGAGGTACTCCTTCGTTTCTCCGCGCTTATCGAGGATTTCGCTGAGATCGAAGAAGCAGAGATCAATCCTCTCGTGGTCTTTGAGGGCGGCGGAGGTTGTTCCGCCGCCGATGCACGAATATTGTTCAGACAGTAAGAAAGGGAAGAGGGGAATTTAATCGTCCCAGCCTCTGTGCCTCCCATTGTCTCCGTGGTCGCCGTGACCTCCACGGTAACCATTGTCTCTTCTATCTTCCCTTCTGTCGTCTCTTCTTTGCTCTCTCGCCTCATGCCTTTCTTCATGCCTGGCGCGGTTGTCCCAGTATCTGTCCCTTTCCCAATGAGCCCAGTTCTTTTTCATCTGGCCGTAAGGGACACGTTCATAGCCGGGCGGCATATGACGATATCCGGGAGGAAGGTGCAGCACAACACCGGGCACTGCCCTCACAGGGACAAAGGCCCATGGACCATTATACCCGACAGCCCGGTACCAGCGGCCCTGGTAAGGCCTGTACCAGTAATTGTGATAGAAAAGTATATCGGCCTCCACGTCAGGGGCAAAATACACGTTGGTGCCCGGAATCACCGCAACGGGCGGCGGATCGGGTATCTCGAGGACCGGCAACGGGACGTTGATCCCGACGTTCACATGTACGCCGGCCATGACACCGGGAGGCTTGCAAAGGACAAAGCCCGTGGCAATCAGACCGACCCACAGCGCAACTACAGCTCTTCTGTTCATGACTTTTCTCCTTTCGTATTCGACCGCATCTTCGGCTGTTTATCATTCCATAAAACAGTCCGAAAGCCAAGTTAAGTTTTCTTAATGACGGCCTGCTGTAAAATACAGATTTTTTTGCGAAAAAGCCACTAAGAAAAGAGGTACGGTACTGACGGGCCCGTGTTTTCAAGTTCCTTCCGAAGGGGTGGTTTGATCTTGCAAATTGTCTGGCGTCCGGCCGTTCTTTGAAGTTTCAGGCCGCCGTGGTACCCTTTAGCTGAGGGCTCCGCGCCGTGGAATCCGGATGGAGGAAGCTGACACATGAAAGAATACGATGTCGTTGTGATCGGGTCAGGTGCAGGCGCACTCGTCGTTCAGGACGCCCTTGCCCACAATCTTTCCGTCGCACTTGTCGATAAAGGCCCTGTAGGGGGGACCTGCCTCAATCTGGGCTGCATCCCTTCAAAAATGCTCGTCTACCCGGCAGACAGGATCGTGGAAATCAGCGAATCCGGCAAGCTCGGGATAACCGCAAAGATCGGGGCGATCAAGTTCGGCGCCATCATGGATCGCATGAGAGAAACGGTGGCAAGAGGCGAAGACCATATGCGCGAGGGCATAAGGTTTTCGGAAGGCCTCGACTTCTATGAAGGCGAAGCCCATTTCGTGAAAGACTACACCCTCGAGGTCAAAGGGGAGCGCATCAGGGGAAAGCGGATATTCATCGCCTCAGGGGCGCGGCCTTCAATCCCTGCCATGCCGGGACTCGGTTCAGTGGTTTTTCTGACCAACGAAAGCGTTCTCAGGATGAAGGAAAAGCCCGAAAGCATCATCATAATAGGCGGCGGATACATTGCTGCCGAGTATGCCCATTTTTTTTCCGCCATGGGAGTGAAGGTGACCCTTATCCAGAGGAACGAGAGGCTCGTTACCGAAGAAGAGCCTGAAATCTCGGAACTCCTGAAAAAGGTTATGTCGCGGCGCATGACGGTCCATACAGGGACCGAGGCAATCGATGCGAAGATGCAGGGGGAATTCGTTGCGATAACAGCCAGGGAAGAGACGACGGGAAAGGAGTCGGTATTCACCGCAGAGCGGCTGATGATCGCTGCGGGGCGAACATCGAACGCCGACATTCTGAAGGTTGAAAACTCGGGCATCGAAACCGATGAACGCAGATACATAAAGGTAAATGAATTCCTTGAAACAAGCAGGAAAAACATCTGGGCCTTCGGAGATGCTGTAGGAAGGAAGATGTTCCGCCACGTGGCCAACAGGGAGGCATCCGCAGTCTGGAACAATGCTGCCCATGGGGGCAGGGAAAAAGTCGATTATCTGGCGGCTCCGCATGCCGTTTTTTCCCATCCCGAAATAGCATCAGTGGGCCTGACGGAAGAGGAGGCCAGAAAGCTGCATCGCAGCCGGGACCTGTTGATCGGAAGAGCGGGATATTCGGAGGTTGCCAGAGGAGAGGCGATGATGGAGGACGAGGGTTTTGCAAAGGCAATCGTCCGAAGGGATTCGGAGAAGATAATTGGCTTCCATATAATCGGCCCGCAGGCGTCCATATTAATCCAGGAGGTCGTCGTGGCAATGGCAAACGGCTTGACAATCTGGCAACTCGCATCCGCCATGCATATCCATCCCGCGCTCCCGGAAATAATCATCGCAACGCTTGGGAATCTAAGGGAGAAGCAATAGAAGGCTTCGGTCCCCCGGCAAGAACCGGGGGACCGGGGACGAATCAGTCTTCCTTTACTACGTTGACCGCCTTAAGACCTTTCGGGCCTTTTTCGATGTCAAAGCTTACCTTGTCACCTTCGGCAAGGGATTTGAATCCGTTGCCCTGGATAGCGGTGTGATGGACAAAAACATCGCCTTCGGTTTCACTCGTGATGAAGCCGAAACCCTTCGTGTCATTGAACCACTTCACTGTTCCTTTAGCCATCGCGGTACCTCCTTACATTAAACTAAAGCATCAGAACAGCCGAACCTGTCATAAAAAAAGACCGCAAGCTCAAAGTCTTTGCGGTCTTCTGTTTTTTACAAAGTTACAAAAACTTTCTGAAACTTCAATATTATTGTGACATTTCATCAAAAAAAAGTCAAAGAAGCTAGAGACGGCCGGTCTTCTTGTACTCACCGATATAAAGCCTGAGGGCCCTCATGATTATCCAGTCAAGGCTGAGGTCATTGTCCCGGGCAATACCGAGGAGGAGGTCAATCGTCTCCTTTTCGACGGAAGGCACTTCTGCTGCCGGCCTTTCCGGAGAACCCGGAGTCTCTTGGGTCGCGGTTTCATTCGGAAACCGCCTGCGCCTTTCCCTGTCGAGGAGCCCCACAAGCCCCTGGACGTCTCCGGCCCTGGCTGCGCTGAGAATGTCCTCAGGGGGTTCAGCAGAAGGCGTATCCCGTTTCTCATTTGAGCTGGGATTCTCCGCCGGAGGCGACTTCACCGTCTCGGCCTGAGACATTCCGGTCATTCCCATCATCATCGACACAAGTTTTCTCGCATGCTCACTGTCCGGCAGTTCCCCTTCCAAGAACTCATCCAGTTTCCCCTCGGCCTGCGCCATTGCTATCCGGTCGGCCATCAGAGGGACATCTTCTTCTTCCTCTTCTAATCTTTTTTTCCTGCCGAATCGCGACGTATGAGGCTTCGGCAGGGGTTTTTCCCTGTCAGACATAATGCACCTCCGATATGTCGAATTGAGTATGGCCGGCCATTACCGCCCTGCCTCTATTTTACATCACATTTCGTAATGATGGCCCGCGGGGTGGACCCTGGCTATGATGGACGCATCGAAAATTTCAGCTGCCGCGACATCGCCCCTGACGTAACCCAGTCTCTTCATTGTCTTCGCAAATTCCATTGTCGAGGCGATATATTCGTCGGAAAGCTGGGCGCAGTATTTCGGTGATATCATCAGTGTTTCGAAGACGAATTCAGCGTCGACAAAGCCAAGGTATTCGGAAATGATGCGCGAGGAAACAGCGGGCTGGGTCCTGAGCAGCTCGGTTGCAGCTTCATGAAGATGCAGGAACTTTTCTATTGTTTCGGCTTCTTCTCGTATCAGACGGTCATCGGCGATAATGCCATAACTCGGATTATGAGGCCAGAGCATGGCAGGAGGATAAAGGACCCGCCCTCCGGCGAATCGCTTCACCGCTACAGCGAGCGCTGGGGTTCCCATGGCTGCGGCAACCTCCTCCTTCACGACCGCCTCCGTTACCTGATCGGCCCACTGAAAATTCACGACTTCTATTTCTCCCCGGAGATGGAACCTGTCGAGGCAGTCACTTAGTATGACATCGTGGATGGAGCCCCTGCCGGGGACGCCTATTTTCATTCCCCGGAACTGTCCAAGGATTTCACCCAGGTCCAACATTTGAGGAAAGCCTTCGTATTTGCTCTTCCCGCTGATGACTGTCCCCTCGATATGCCCGCCCGCTACGCACCGTATTCGGACCCCCCTGTCTATTCCTATTATCACAGGCGGCAAACCTATATAGGCAAGGTCTAGTTCCTTCTTCTTGAAGGCATTCACTATTGCGGGACCCGTACCGAAAAGCAGCCATTCGATATCTCTTCCCATTTTCTGAGCGGTCTCCCTGTCGGCCATCAGGAGGACAGCGGTATGATAAAAGGTGGACAGATGACCGATTCGGAGAGGTCTCACGTGTCACTTACTACGAGAGACGGCGTGATTCAGTCCAGCCACTGCTTTTTCCGGACACCGGCGGCCTCCAGCATCTTTGTCGCGACGTGCAGGGTTTCGGTAACCTGTGCGTCCACGGGATGACCGAAGTTATTCTGGTCGAAGACGGGCAGATAGACGGTCACATCAGGTCTCATTTTTCTGTCGTGCGAGTAGGTGATTGTGCTGGGTTCTATCGTAACAGATTCGCATACATGCATCGGACCGCATGTATGCGAAAGGGACTCGGCAAGCCTTCTTACATCCCTCTCCACCTTTTCGTACTCCGGAGAGTCGGGGTCTGCCTCCCTCACGCCCTCGGGAAAGGTCCCGTACAGCACAAGGCGGTATCCTATCTGCACAAGTGCGCCCTTTTTGTTCGGAAGATAATAGGGTTCCACGTCGTAACAGATCTTGCGCAGTCTCACCGTATCACGGAGAGCCTGTTCGCTGTCGAACTGGCCCTCTATATTCAGTTTCATCTCCACTGCCGCGACCTCCATGGTATTTCCGGATAACGCGCCGCACAACAGCCAGCCGCGTCTTCTCCTTCGGCATAAGGTCTGAACTTCGGAAAAAGACAGGGAAAGAGATTCCCTGTCAGGACTGCGAAACTGACTATACGGCTGCCCTCTTCATCTTCCGGTAAGTGGAGAGGAGATAGTCATACTTGTGCTTCAGGTCCACGATAGACCTCAGGAGGACCGCATAAAGGGGGTTCAGCCTGAGGTAAGGCTTCAACGTATTCGCCATCTTCACAAGATGGGATTCACATTCCTCGACAAAACTGACAGAACGGTCCTCTATCGTCTCGTCATAAACATAAAATATCTCCAGGAACACGTCGGTAATCAGGCAGAACTCGTTCAGGATGGTTTGGGATATCGCCTCGTCCTGGCTCACCCTTTTTTTCCTGAGTCTGCGCATAAACTCCACCTGCTCGGCCTGGATATTCTTCAACTGTTTGATGATCATCTTGAGGTCCTCGGCGGATCTGTTGAAGAAATTCTTGTAGACAAAGGTCTTCGAAATTCTTTTCCAGTGTTTCAGATGGTCCTTCTTCCACTCAGCCATCTCGGTCCAGAAAGATACAAGAACCCGGTCGAAATCCTCCCGCTTCGTAAAAAGACTATAGGTCTCGAAGGCAAGTTCATCGAGACGCCTACCCATATCGATTATTTCCTTAATTTCTTTCATTTTTTCTAGAATCCTCGCTTGTACAAGACGGACAAAGGCACGGGAATACCGCTACAGATAAAGATTACCATATTAGGAGACAAAAATATACTACTAAATATAGGGCAAACCGTTTTCCACTGTTTTCCTTCGAGTATCTTCTTCAGGATAAACGGGAAGACCCGCCAGGCGCGGTCACGCGGCAATAATCGGCCGAATTGGACAAGGGGACGAGTACATTTCACTTTGCTTTGCGGGCAGAGAATCTCTGCCCGATTTGATCACTAAAGAAAGGCCGGGGGAGCAGGAGGCATACGGCGAAGAGAACAGGGGCCGCCTACCTGCAGTGAGCAAGCTCCTTTGTAGACCATTTTTGACGGGTATGCGTCTTGCCGCCCGCGCTGTTACTATTGCCATCGTTGCGCTTTCTCGGGTTACGGCTATTGAGCACCCCTTTTACCATATCAAGAAGCTTCAGTTGATCGTCCAGGCTCATGTCGGCCAGTTCAGCGCACAGTCTGAATTCCTCGCCCTTGAAAAACTCTATACAATCCTCTCTAAGGTCGTCATCCCACAAATCTTCCATAGTTTGAACGATGATTCCTTCTGCAAGATTCTTCAACCCCATTTGATGGCTCCTTTCGATCTGAGGATTAATGGCAAAACCACGCCTAAGCATCAGCTTATGGCCTCTCTCCTGAAATTCGGGACTATTTAAATTATTCTTCACGGTACCTCTCTCATTCCCGAAGGGTCAGTATGCCCGGCTGTCGAGTCGCGCCGCACGACGCGGTCCGGAGACAGGTACATTTTCAGTGATCGTCTCTTTTGATCCGATATGTTTTTCATAGATCTCGCATTTCTTGAAATTCCCGCCACAGTAGTAAATGGTAGCCTCTGTATATAAACTGCTGGTACTGGCGCAATAACAGGATTCAAATGGCTTTCCGATGAAGGGACAGAGCATTCTTACTGGATAAGAGACCATATTTTCCTCCTTGCTGGTTCTTCATGCGTCGCCTACGGCAGTACATATATATCAAGAAGCATGCCGGGACAGATGAGAGGACGTTTCTGAGAGTTATTCTTTCAAAAACAAATAGTTAGCAAAGAAAGCGGGTAGGGTGACATTCCAGAAAGTGTGGCATGCCACATATGGGTCTGCCACACTTTTGTGGCATGCCACACTTAAGTTTCCTGCGGGTCGATCCTGTATCTTTCAATCTTACGGTAGAGAGTCTTTCTGTCGATGCCCAACAACTTGGCTGCCTTCACCTTATTGCCCCCGGTTTTCTTAAGTGCAGCCAGGATTTCTGCAGTCTCGTCGCGTTCGTCACAATCCCGCGAGGCGGTTCCGGTGCCGAAGACTTCATTGAAATAAGGGGGAAGCTCTTCGCGAGTTATGGTGCCGGTACTGCAGAGGATGCAGGCATGTTCCAGGGCGTGCTCAAGCTCTCTGACGTTGCCGGGCCACTGATATCCCATAAAAATTTTTCTTACTTCGGAGGATACTGCCCCGACTTCGCGACCGAGCTTCAGGTGGAATTTTGCAAGGAAGTGTTCCGTCAGGTACGGGATATCCTCCGGCCGTTCCCTGAGAGGTGGAAGAGGTATTTCCACAACCTTCAACCTGTAATAGAGGTCTTCCCTGAACTCGCCCTTCCGCACCTTTTCAGAGAGGTCCTTATTGGTCGCAGCAATGACCCTGACGTCCACTCTCACCGGGGAAGAGTCTCCGACCTTCTCGAATTCCATCTCCTGAAGCACCCGAAGCAGACGAAGCTGGGTACCCGGTGATATGTCGCCTATTTCATCCAGGAAAATAGTGCCGCCGTCGGCCCTCTGGAACCTTCCTTCCTTGTCCTTGACAGCGCCTGTAAAGGCGCCCTTCACATGACCGAAGAGTTCGCTTTCAAGAAGGCTCTCGGATAAAGCGGCACAGTTCACCTTGACGAGGGGTTTGGCACTTCGGCTTCCCCTGAAGTGCAATGCTTCCGCGACAAGTTCCTTGCCGGTCCCGCTCTCACCCGTTACAAGGACAGTCGTCTGAAGGTCCGCAAGGGCCTCTATAAGACCATAGACCTTCTGCATCCTGTCGCTGCTGCCTATGAGATTATGAAATCTCTGCCTCTCGCCGAGATCCCTTTCGAGGTCTGCAAGCCGCGTTTCGTCGCGGACCACCATCACCGCCCCGGAGGAGACGCCCTGCAGGTCAAGAAGCGGTGTGGTGACGATGCTCACGACCTGCCCGGGCGCGATCAGGCGTCCGCATTCAAGCCGGTCCGTCTCCGAAGGCGTCTTTTTTTCGATCGTCTCGGAGAGCGCCTCAAGACATCTCCTGGTGCAATCCGTCTGAACTGCGCTGAATACCTCTCCCCTCCTGTCCCGCTTCAGGCCACAGATCTTTTCGGCGGCGTTGTTCACCTCGACAATCCTGAGCCCCTCATCCACCGTAATAATACCGTCCTTCACACTCCTGAAGATCGCCTCGATGTCGGCCCGGTACTTCTCCTTTTCATCCTCAAGCAGCTTCAGCTTCAAAGCCGTTTTTGCAACACGAAGGAGCGTATCCTGGTCAACGGGTTTTGAGATGTAATCGAAGGCGCCGAGCCTCAGTGCCTCAGAGGCCGTATCGAGATGGGGAGCGCCCGTGATGATCACTACCTGGGACGTAAGCCCCCTGTCCCTCACGACCCTTATAACGTCCAACCCGTTCCTCCCTCCAAGGATTATATCCGCAAAGATAAGATCGAAGTCCGATTCATCCAGTCTGGCCAGCGCACCGTCGAAATCAGCCGCAACGGCCACTTCATATCCGGCGTCCGAGAGAAAGTCTTCAAAGGTAAACCGTATGCTTTCCTCGTCGTCTATAACCAGAATCCTTGCCCTATCCTTCATTTTCCTCCTTTAGCGGAAGGTAGACCGACACCTTCGTGAAGAGACCTTCCGCACTTTCCACAACGAGTCTTCCGCCATGATCCTTTAGGATACCATGGCTGATACTCAGGCCAAGCCCCGTGCCCTCTCCAGTGGGCTTCGTCGTGAAGAATGGGTTCACTACCCTGTCAAGGATCTCGGCCGGAATTCCGGTGCCCCGATCGAAACAGGTGATCTCGACATGGGGAACACCTTTCAGATTCGTCTGTTCACAGGAGATCGTAAGGATCTTTTCCTTGTCCCCAAGCGGATACTTCTTGTTCAGTGCGTAGCGGGCATTGCTGACAATGTTCAGGAAGACCTGCTGAAGCTGCTGAGGATTTGCCACCACCGGCGGTATGTTCTCCGGGACATCCACGTTCAGCTGTATGCCGTCTTTCCTGATCTGTGCCTCCAGGAGGGTGATCGCCTCATAGACCACCCGCTGCAGATTTACCGCGCCCTTTTCCTCTCTGCGCTCCCTCGCAAAGGAAAGGAGGCTCCGTACGATGCCGGCGATCCTGTTGCCCTCCTTTATGATCCTGCCGGCGATCTCCCGCTGTTTCGAGTCCTCGGCACTCTTGTTTACAATCATCTGGGCGTAGTTGATGATGCCGTTGATAGGGTTGTTTATCTCATGGGCGACACCCGCAGCAAGTTCGCCCAGCGAAGCAAGGTGGCTGGCACGCATCGCTTCGGCTTCGAGCGTCATCTTTTCGGTGATGTCGCTGACAATCAGGATGGCGTTGGTCACCCTCCCCTCGTCGTCCTTTATCGGAAATGCCCTTGAATCCAACAGACGTCCCTTGGCGGTACGCCGTGAAATCGCGGGCTCTCCGCTTCTGAATGTTTTTATCACATGGCAGTCTTCGCAGGGACTGCAGCTGTCGTGCCATAATTCATAACAGTACTTCCCCTCCATTTCGGAAAACTTTTCGCCCAGGTCGCGCCGTGCACCGCTGTTTGCCCACAACACCTTGAGGTCCGATGAAAGCAGAAGCAGGACGTCGGGTATTGCATCGAGGAGAGTACTGAACTGCTGCCAGAGCTCGCGGAACCTGGCCTCACTCTCCCTGAGGGTTTCTTCAGCCTTCTTCCGGAAACCTATTTCCTGCGTAAGGAACTGGACTGCGGTCTGCAGTTCGGAGGTGCGCTCTTCCACCATCTCGACAAGGTGCTCGCGGTGCTTCCTCAACTCGTCTTCGGCCTTCTTTCGTTCGGTTATGTCCCTGATAAAGCCGACCATTGCCATGGGAGACCCCTTCGAATCCTTCACCATCGACGCAGAAAGCCAGACCGGGAATGTCCTTCCATCCTTATGGACGACGGTCACTTCCCCGCTCCAGCAGCCCTTGCCGTGTATCGCCGGCAGGATTTCCCTCGATGCAAATCCGGGATCGGCATTCATCGCATCCACGTCCTTTCCGATGAGTTCCTGCCCTGAATAACCGTAGATGTCCTCCACCGCCCTGTTGGAATAGATCACCCGCCCGTCGAGACCCACGATCTGGATGCCGTCCATCGCCTCTTCGATTGCCTGGGAAAAGAGTTTGAGCCTTTCCTCTGTGTGCTTCCTTTCCGTGATGTCGCGTCCGATGCCCGTCGTGCCTATCACCTCTCCGCTGTCGTTGTAAATGGGCGTTTTGATCGTCTCAAGCCATATCTTCCGGCCATCACGGCCTATAAGCAGTTCCTCTGTCTGTTTCCTGAGCCCGGTCTCCATCACCTCGATGTCGTCAGCCTCATATTTCTCCGCGAGGTCTCGCGGCCAGATGTCGAAAACCGTCTTCCCCGGCAGGTCGGCAGGGGCCACACCGCAGACATCTCCGAAGGAGTCGTTGGCAGCGATAAAATGACATTCCTTGTCCTTCAGCCATGCCATATCAGGGATATTGCCCAGTATAGCCTTCTGCTGCCTGTCATGCTCCCGTAGCGCATCCTCGGCGAGTTTCCGCGTGGTGACGTCTCTCGATATGGTCTGGGTGCCGATGATTTCGCCTCTGTCGCTCCTGATCACCCTGATATTATGAAGCATATGGACAACCCTTCCATCCGTAGATACAAATCTGTTTTCAAAATCGAAAATATCCTCTCCGCTTTTGAGTATTTCGGAAAACTTAAGAGAAGTCATCTCCCGGTCATCGGGATGGACCCAGTCAAGGAGCGATTTCCCCGTCACCTCTTCCGGAGGCGCATCAAGGACCCTTCGACAGGCGTTATTTATGAAGATGAGATGCCCGTCGATGTCCGAAAGGGAGATGATGTCCGGCGTCAGTTCAATCAGGTTCCTGTACTTGTCCTCCGAAACCTTCAGCGCCTTTTCCGACAGCTTGCGCTCCGCGATCTCCCGCATCAGTTTCTCGTTGACATGGGCAAGTTCCGCGGTGCGCTCTTCCACGCGCGTCTCCAACTCTTCCTTCGCCTTCCGGAGCCCCTCTGCCGCGGTCTTGAGAGCAGTGATATCGACAAAAAGACCGACGAAGTGTTCTATCCCGCCTTCGGGGTCGCGGATCGGGTTCAGTATGACGTTCCATATCATGCTTCTTCCGTCAGCCCGCGACAGGGTTTTTTCGAAGGACACCCTTTCTCCCGCGAGGACCCTCTCGACTGTATCATCTCCATCCCGACTGTCCCGCCCGGTCAAAATGCTGTCGAGCCTCTTTCCGATGACTTCCTCCTCTACCCTGCCGATCATATCGAGCGCAAACCTGTTGACCGCGAGACACTCACCCCGTGGCCCAAAGAGCGCAACGCCGTTGGGCGAACCTTCCACAAGGGTCCGATAACGCTGTTCCGAAGAGGCTATCCTTGCGGCGGATTCCCTTGAAAAAAACATCAGCGTAAAGAAAAAAGCCGCCATGCTGAAGAAGAAGAAGGTCGTGAATATCGAAAACATCCGGTAAGCCCTGATCATACCCGCCGAAGTCAGAAGCACAATGGACCAACCGTCCTCCATCTGCTTGCGGGTGACAAGGTACACTTTTCCTTCAAACGAGGCGTAACCTCCATCAAGCGGCTTCCCCGCCAAAACGGCTGGGGAAGGACCTTTCCCGAACATACCCGCTGCAGCAAGCCTTCGCTGCGCATCATTGCCAAGAGGCCAGAGACTCTTGAGACAATAGTTCTCATTGCTCGAAAGGAAGACGACCCCGTGGGGGTCGACAAAAAAGGAATGGGCCCTATTCCTCATCAGCGCCTCAACCTCCGAGAGGTCCTCCCTGATCACAACAGTCCCGATGGAATTTCCGTTCCCGTCCCTGACAGGAGCAGAGGCCATATAAAACCACCGATGGCTGCCGCTGTCGAAAAAATAACCCTTTGACGGCGAAAGAGGGTGGGTAGATAAGGCCTCATGGGCTTTGGCCACCCTGCTGCATGATGCAACAACTCCCCCCCACCGGTCATAGAGATAGCACAGGGGGCCATGGGGTCCCTTGATATTGCCGCACTGGTCGAGGGCAAGCCTCGCCTGGCCTATGTCCTGCGCTGTGCGCCTGCTGAGGGCTGCGGCGATTCTGGGAGACGAAGCCCTCGAATATGCGGTAGCATTGGCATCATCCTGTATGTCATTGAGATGGTCCGCAAGCACGTTTGCGAAAAGGGCGCCATTTTTCTCCTCCTCGGTCCTCGCCTGTCTGCCCGACACCTCGGTCAACACCCAGCCGACAGCGAGTATCATGAGGAGTGCCGCTACAGGGAGGAAGACGTTCCTGCGTCCGCGCGCGGCATGCCCCGGCTCGGACGATACACTCTGGGTATAGATCCATAAGGACAGCGTGAGGGAAAAGACAAGCAATCCATTAACAAATTTCATCGAAAGGAAAACTTCATTGCTCAGACGGAAACCATGGGCAGAGACGACCGTCAGGAGGGCATGCGCACCGAGCAAGGCTGCCCCGAAAACCAGCCATCTCCTCGCGGTCAGCTCTTCTCGTCTGGCTGCGAGCGCCAGCACGTATACTGACAGCATCCCTGCAGGTACGCCCAGCAGGAGGCTCGATACGGTCTCGACTTCGCCGAATCCTGCGATCCATCCAACGGCGGCAGGAAGAAACAGCGGCGCAATAATCCATTTCCCCGGTCTCCGGCTGCGCACAGCCATAATCCCCGAGTATCCGAATACTGCAAGGGCGACAAAGGAAGAAATGAGCAGCACGGGGGAGAACGCCTGGAAATGGAATCGATCATCGAATACGCCCGCAAATATTGTCAGCCATTCATGCAGACCATGAGTGACGCCGAAGAGAGCAAGCCATGCCCAGGGAAGCCGCTGCGCCTTTGTTCTCATCATCATGACACAGACTACGGAAAGCATGATGAAGGCAAGGCCGTAGAAGAACAAAATATAATCTACCTGTCCTTTGAAGAAACCTGACATAAGATCTTCCCTCAAAAGAAAGCGCCCCCAGTCGGCAAAGGGAACTTTTCTATATTTAAACAGATTTCAAGGACTTTAAACAAATGTTCCCCTGCAGGTCATGACACGCGGGAGAAGAAACAGGATTACGAAAAAAGATCATGTCACCGCGGGAGGGTGATCGCCACGTAGAAGAGCCCGTCGCCGTTCATGCCTGCGGTCATGGTACCGCCGTGCGACTTAACGATATAGTTGACGATATAAAGACCGAGCCCCTTTCCCTCTGATTGGAGGCGTGACCTTTTCGCACGAAAGAATGGCTCGAATATCTTTTTCAGCTCCTCCTCTTCGAAGGGCTCGCAGGTATTTTCCATTGTAAAGACAACTTTCCCCTTCCTCTCTGAAAGAGAGAGTCTGATCGTTCCGTTCCCCGGAGTATATTTCACGGCGTTGTCCAGGAGGTTCTCCACAGTCCTTCGGATGAGGGCCTCGTCGCACATGCACGTAAGTCCCGGGGTATCTTCGATGTCTGGCCTTATCCCCTTGGCATTCATCGCCGGAGTGTATAAAACGACAACATCCCTCAGGATGGTATTGAGGTTCGCCTTTTTTTTGTAAAGATCAAGGGGCCTGAACTTCGAAGAGGCCAGAAGGGAAAGGTTCTTCAGGAGATTGATTATCCTGTCTGTTTCCCTGAGGCCCGATCTGATTACCTCCCTGTATTCCGCGGCAGGCCGTTCCTTCCTGAGCGCCACCTCGAAATTGCCTTTGATCGCAGCGAGGGGAGAACGCAGTTCATGGGTGACGTTGGAGGAGAAGGTCTCCTGGAAGGTGAAGACCTCGGATATGGGCTTCATCGCGTGATTCAGCATGTATCTGCTTACCAGGTAGGAAAGGAGAAGCATCAGCGGAGAAAAAAGGAATATCAGCCTCGAGAAATTCCTTTCCTGCCTGATTTCGCTGCCAAGAGAAACCGCGGCCCGCCCCGAGTAGCTGGCATCGAGAGGGAAATAGGAGACGAGATGGAGCTCGTCACCGACCATGCGTGTCTCGAATCCCTCTTTTCCTGCAAAGGCCGAAGCAAGAAGCTTCCTGTTCAGTCCGAGATGGAACCCTGATGAGTTTGGCGCAGATACAACCACGCTTCCGTCTTTGCCCAGGATCTGCAGGTGATTTTCGTCCCACATCGATTTCAGGGGCGAAAGGCCGAAGCGCCGGTACTGCTCGACAAACTCGCCTCTTACGTCCTCCGTCATGTGGCGCTCCATTCCGCTTATCAGGCTCTGGTGCAAAACTATATAACTCAGCACAAGGATAACCGCGTTGAACACTACGATGACCGACGTGAATATGGCAGCGAGACGCTTCTTAGTGGGAGTGATCATGTGAGTTGCGGACAGTCTCGGTCAGTCGATTTCATAGCCGACTCCCCTGACGCTCCGGATGAAATGGGTTCCTGAATGCCTGCCGAGCTTCTCCCTGAGCGACTTGATATGCACATCGACCACATTGGTGTTGGGATCGAAATCGTATCCCCAGACATCCGACAGGAGTTTCTGACGGGAGACAGGCTGCCCCCTGTTTTTCAGCAGGCAGATAAGCAGAGCGTATTCCTTGGGACGAAGCACCACCTCATGCTCTCCGATGAACACCCGGTGCGTTATAGTCTCCACCCTCATGTCGCCGCAGGATATTTCCGTCAGCTGGTCCGGCTTGCGCCTCAGAAGTGCCCTCACGCGTGCAAGAAACTCTTCGAACGAAAAGGGCTTCGTGAGATAGTCGTCTGCCCCGCTGTCGAGCCCGACCACCTTGTCCCCTATTGAATCCCTCGCTGTGAGCATCAACACTGGTGAGTGTATGTCCATCTGGCGGACCCTTCTGCAGAGTTCTATCCCGCTCATTCCCGGGAGCATGATATCGAGGATGATCAGATCGTAGAGGTTCTTCGAGACAAGGGAAAGGCCTTCTTCACCGCTCATCGCAAGATCGATCGCGTACCCCTCTTCCTCGAGGCCCTTCTTTATAAAGCCTGCAACCCCTTTTTCGTCTTCGACCAACAGTATATTCATCCTGTGCCTCTCACCCCACCTTCCGGACAGGGGCAATAAATCAATGAAATTATTTTAATTTTATCATATCCGCACTGCCGGCACACAAATTCCGCCTTCAGTTGCCCGACACAGGGGACCTGCTTTATAATGAATGCCTATGGGCAGGCTTGCCGCTTACATCAAGGTCTTCAGGAACCGCCGGATCGGGATTATGGTACCTTTGGGCTTTTCGTCGGGTCTTCCCCTTGCACTCACCGGGGGCACTCTTCAGGCATGGATGGCGGTGTCGGGTGTGGACCTCCACACCATAGGAATCTTCTCTCTTGTGGGTCTGCCCTATACACTGAAGTTTCTCTGGTCTCCCTTCATGGACCGTTTTGTGCCTCCCTGGCTTGGGCGGAGGCGCGGCTGGATAATAGCTTCTCAGGTCATTTTAATGATCAGTATAGCCGCAATGGGCTTCAGTTCGCCCAAAAACGCGCCCTGGGCATTGGCAGCGCTTGCCCTTTTTGTGGCCTTCTCCTCGGCATCACAGGACATCGTTGTCGATGCCTACCGCACGGACGTGCTTCAGGAAGTCGAACGGGGGGCGGGGGCAGCCGTATTCGTCACGGGGTATCGAATCGCAATGCTCGTATCCGGCGCCCTGGCGATGATCCTGTCGGACCGCATCGGATGGCGCAATACATACGTCCTGATGGCCGGGATAATGATGGTGGGCGTCGCCGCATCGTTGGCAGGCCCTGAACCCAAAAATTCGGTGAAGCCGCCGAGGAGTTTCGAAGAAGCCGTATGGGGCCCCCTTGAGAATTTTCTCTCCCGAAGGTCTTCTTTGCTGATATTGCTTCTGATCGTTCTTTACAAAATAGCCGATGCCTATGCCGGCACAATGACCACGGTCTTTCTAATACGGGGGGCAGGGTTTACGCCGACAGACGTTGGCACTGTGAACAAGGGACTGGGCCTGATATCACTGATCGTGGGCGCTACGGCAGGGGGAACGATGATGGTAAGGCTGGGCCTTTTCCGTTCACTCCTCATCTTCGGCGTCCTGCAGGCTGTCTCGCTACTTGCCTTCATCCCGCTCATATGGGCCGGGAAGAGTTATCCCCTGATGATCTTTGCCGTTGCCCTCGAAAATCTGACGGGCGGGATGGGCACCACCGCCTTTATGGCGCTTCTGATGGCGCTCTGCGATCATCGGTACTCAGCGACACAGTATGCACTGTTATCGTCCCTTGCCTCACTGGGTCGCGTCTTTATCGCGCCGACCTCCGGGTATGTTGTCGAATCCGTAGGCTGGGCGAATTTCTTCGTCATCGCCGTGCTGACCGGCGGGCCGGGGCTTTTTATGCTGTGGCGGCTCAGACAGGTCATTTCCGGGCTTGACGCAAAGGCTGCCGCAGGGTAAACCCTTCAGCCGAAATCCCTTCCCGGCGTTGCCTGGAAGGGCCTCCAGCCGTTCCCTCCTCAATATTCTCATGCAACCTATTGCATAGTGGGAAAACGATCCGCCACTTTCATTATCCTTTTTCCTTCGGCCTGAGCACGATCAGTCCGGCACTGCCAGCCAGATAGGCAGCGAGCCCCTCATCGACAACCCTGCGATACCTGGTCGAAGCGTGTCTCATCGATGACAATCCTTTTCCTCTGATAAGGATTCCGACATGAGAGACATCGAGCCCCTGAAGAGGGGAGTATATTCCAATGTAATCGCCCGTCCTCAGCCTCTGAAGAATCGCCCGGTCCGCCGCCTCAGACGGTATATAGTCGAGCGCACGTTCAAAAATGGAAATGCCGCTTACAAATGCGGTCCCGTCCTCCTTTCTGTTGAGGACCTTCTTTGTCTTCACACTGCTTTCCCGGCCCACAAAAGCGGTGACGTCCTCTACGAAGTCCCGGTTGAATTCAGCCCAGTCTGTGAAAAAGTGGTTTCTCTTCGTAAAGGACAGCTCGCCGGATTGGTATCTCACCCTCCTGAGCTTTTCTGAAAAACCCGCAAAAGAATCGGACAACCTCATCGCCTCGATATAATCGATAAATGTAAAACAGTCCACGCCCTCGAGATCAACCACGAGCTCCTCAGGCGTGAATTCGTCTCCGATCAGGGTCGATTCCCTGTAGGGAGTGCCAAGGAATTTCTCCGAAAGAAAGGCGATTCTCTCCCCCGGCGGGCTTCCCGAAGACTTGCGGATGAGGGCATCGAGTGTTTCTTCAGTCCATCTTCCGGTCACGAAAAGCAATGGGCCTCCCCGGCAACGCGACCGCGCTGTCGGCATGAATAATTTCATCGTTCACGAATAAGAAGGTAACAGAAGGAGATCGAAATAGCAAGTGCGGTTCGTCTCAGAACCGGTGGCATGCCTTGCAAAATCTGTTAACGTCTTCTTCGTCCTGGAAGAGGAGGTGGTTGAATTTGGATGCGTGAGGGTTGTGACAGGATGCGCAGGTAAGTTCCCTGCCCGGATGAAGAGGGTCGGGCCTGTTGCGAACGGGATGGCCCCTGCCGTCGAAGAAAGTCACCACGTGAGACCCCGAGGCCTTGTCCTCATGGCAGGAGAGGCAGAGATCCGTGGTATGTTTCCTGACAAAATAGGGATACTCGGCCCCATGGGGACTGTGGCAGAGCGTACAGTTCCCCAAGGCGTAAGGGCCGTGTTTTTTCTCAAGGGCGTTCCATGCGTCCATCGTTTCCGAATGACATTGATAACAGATGCCGCTATAAGGCTGAGGGACACCGTACTTGCCGTCTTTCGCCTTCGGTCTGTGGCATGTATCGCAGGCGCCCACAACCGACGGACCGTGCATGTACCTGTACGCAACGGTCCTCTTATGGCACGGCATGCATTGATCCTGGCCCGCATTCCCGCCGTCCGTCTTATCATCAAGCTGGTGACAGAAGATGCAGTTCTTTTCGCTTTCGGGGACATGGAAGCGATACCTGTCAAAGCCCGGCGGGGCGCTGTTATACATAGCCGAAAGATCGAGGCGGTAGAAAAGGTCAAGCGTTCTTTCTTCTACCACACTTCCATGCCTCAGCCCTTCAATCGTTATTTTGTTCGGCCCTTCCGAAAGGGTTATTCCCGCGCAAACGTAGTAATTGTCCTTCCTGTTGAAGCGCACGGGTTTTTCGTTGTTCACCGCTATACTTACCGCGTCCATGGAGTCTTTGGGAACCACAAGGACAATTCCCAGGAATCTGCTTTCGACATAGGTTTTGTCGTGGGGCGTGAGTACGGTCAAACTGTCCGTAGCGGCAAATGCTTGCAATGCGTTTACAGCCAGAAACATCAAAAAAATACATAAAAAAAAGGGGGATTTCATTCGGTGCAATCCCCCCGGACTTCCTTTACGGCCAAATGCTCCCTTTCAACTGTCTTTCTGGATCAGGCTCAGTAACAATAATCATTATACCATATCGTATCGGAGTAATGGTCCCCGGGAGCCTTTACGACAGGCCTATGTCGAGACGAGGGCCTTCAGAGTCTTCAGCCTTGCAGGATGCCTGAGTTTCCTGAGCGCAGAGACCTCTATCTGTCTTACGCGTTCCCGTGTCAGATAGAGGCGCTTCCCGACTTCTTCGAGGGTGTGGTCCCTGCCGACGCCTATGCCGTACCTGAGTCTTATCACCCTTTCGTCCTTGGGAGGCAACGTTTTCAGTACCTTCATGAGCCTCCGTGCCACCTCCTTTCTTTCGATGTCCGCCAGAGGTGATTGTCCTTCATCGCACGTAATGAATTCCTCGAGAACACCATCCTCGTCGCCTATCGGCGTCTGCAGGGATATCGTCTCATGATGCGCCCTCATTATCTCTTCGACTTTCTTGGCTGATATTCCGAGTTTTGCGCCGATCTCCCCGGCTGAAGGCTCCCTGCCGAGCCGCTCCTCAAGCTCCTTGGATAGCCTCGCAATCCTGCCCTGCAGTTCGACAATATGAATCGGAATCCTGATCGTCTTCGTCTGATCCATCAGCGCCCGCGTGATTCCCTGGCGGATCCACCATATTGCGTAGGTACTGAACTTGAATCCCATATCGTATTTGAACCTGTCAACCGCCTTCATAAGGCCTATATTGCCCTCCTGCACCAGGTCGAGCAATGGAAGTCCCCTGCCCAGGTAATGTTTTGCTATGTTTATCACCAGTCTCAGGTTATGGGTCGTAAGTTCGTTTCGTTTCTCGGCAACGACAGCCCTTGCCACACCCAGCCTCTTCCATTTCTCCCTGAGGCAATCAAGTTCCCAGCCTGTTTCCTGCACTGCCCGCCGCCAGATTCGCTGCGCCCCCCTTACGAGTGCTGTAAGCGCCTCGACGTTCTCCCCGCTTCCTCTTTTTTCCGCGATCAGTTTTTTCAAGTCCTGAAGAGAACCGTACCCTGAAATGCTTCTGTCCGCTTCCGCTACACGGGTCATGATCTCATCAAGGGTCTTAAGGCTCTGCTCAAGCAGCTTTTCATTCCCTTCCTCTGCATCTTCCGCGATTTCCTCGATTAGTACCCTTTTATAGAGAGGCATAGCCGTCACCATCTCCCTGATGATCTCCCGCTCCTCTGCCAGCCTCTGGGCGCAGTCGGATTCCTCCTCCCTTGTAAGGACCTTGATCCTGCCCATGGAACTGAAATAGGCCTGGATAAGATCCTCTCTGTAGTCCGATTCGACCGTCGGGATGTCTGCTGTTTCTTCGTCGTCGCTGTCAGGATCTTTTTCAACGATGCATGCTGTTTCGGCGTCCTCAAAGATAACAGCGGAATCTTCGATTTCCCTTCCCTCAAAAAAAGTCTCTGTCATCCTCTCCAAAAGATACCCTTCTCGCATTTGTCCCTCGAATTCTTTTTTTTTATTTCTGCATGCCTGATGCCACCTTCGGCGGAACCATCGGGCATGTCCCCCTGCAGGAAAAAACCCAAAAAAAAACCTGTTTCCTGAAAAGGAAACAGGCTGTTCGCGAAAAGGTCCATTCCGGATAAGCACTGTTTCTTCGGCAACCCGGCCGTCCTCTCTGTACTTAGAGGACCCGTCGGCTTTGTGCCCCCTGGTCACCCAGAGTTTACCTTTTCGGAAACTAACTACCTTTGCAAAAGTTTCAAAGAACCGTGATGATTAACTTTCCTTAATCATCGCTTATAATGTAAGCACAACCAAAGGATATTGTCAAGAGGAAATTTCAAGTCTCGAAGTTCCTTTTTTTCATCTGCCCGGCAACAAGCTCTGCAACCGCGACCTGGGCAACATC
>JAWOKY010000071.1:0-2903 GCA_033853975.1 Thermodesulfovibrionales bacterium | reverse complement strand
ATCAAACCCGGCATCAGGGTGGAGCAGCTCGATCTTCCTGAGTCGCTTCTCCGCAGCTTTAAAGGACCTCGTTTTGGCCGGGAGGGGATACGTCAACTTGTAAGCGTCCCGAAGCGGCCGCTTCTTGCAACGGCGCTCAAGCCCATGGGTCTTTCGTCAAAAGAGCTTGCGGATTTGGCCTACCAGTTTACCCTTGGAGGCATGGACATTATAAAGGACGATCACGGCCTGAGCAATCAATGCTGTTCGCCTTTCGAGGAACGGGTCAGCCTTTGTGCCAATGCAGTACAGAGAGGGAACAAAGAGACGGGCCAGCGGACTATCTATGTGGCAAATATCTCCGCTCCTTATGCGGACGTGGTGAAGAGGGCCAGGATTGCTAAAAACGCCGGCGCGGGAGGGCTGATGGTTGCGCCGGGAATAATAGGTTTGGACGTGATGAGGGAACTGGCGGATGACGATAGCATCGCCCTCCCGATCCTCACACATCCGGCATTACAAGGAAGTTTTGTAACAGGCCATAGCGGGATTTCCCATGGCGTCATCTTCGGACAGCTGGCACGCCTGGCGGGAGCGGACGCGACCATCTTCCCGAATTTCGGAGGCCGGTTCTCGTTCAGCCGCGAGGAATGCAAAGAGATCGTCAAGGGGACCTCTGCCCCCATGGGATCGCTCAAAACTATCTTCCCCGCACCGGGAGGCGGCATGAGTCTCGATAAGGTACCGGACATGCTTGAGACCTACGGTCAGGACCTGATATTCCTGATCGGAGGGGGGCTGTTCCGTCACGGCTCTGACCTCATTGAGAACTGCCGCCACTTTAGGAGAATTGTGGAGCAGATTTAAATAGGGGCATGCACAAAGTCAGAGGCGGCCATTCGAGGATCGGATGTTGATGTGCAGCAAAGACATTTATTTGTTAGAGATGGCCAAGGAGAAAAATTTGCCACATGCGGTCTAAGAACCACGTCCACCGGACGCAGAGGTGGCGTTATAAGGCGATGCATAATGCTTCCTGAGATCTGTATCCGGTTCCCTGATTGGATCAAGGGCTTTGTGGCAACATCGACGGCGGTGTTCCCAAACGTTGAGGACCGCATGCGCTTTGTCATAGAGCTTGCACGACAGAATGTGCAACGCGAGACGGGTGGCCCCTTCGCTTCTGCGGTTTTCGACCTCAGCGGTCGCCTGATCGCACCGGGGGTCAACATGGTGGTCACGTCGAATTGCTCCGTTCTCCATGCGGAAATCGTGGCGCTCGTTCTCGCCCAAAAGGTTCTCGGCAGGTATGACCTCAGCGACGAAGGGAGACTGCATTACGATCTCGTTGCATCTGCAGAACCCTGCGCGATGTGCTTTGGCGCTGTTCCGTGGTCCGGCGTGCGACGACTGGTGTGCGGAGCGCGGGACGAAGACGCGCGGGCCATCGGCTTCGATGAAGGACCCAAGCTGGATGACTGGGTTAAAGCGCTCAACAATCGCGGTATAGAGGTGGTGCGCGACGTTCTCCGAGAGGAAGCATCGGTGGTGCTTCGGGAATACGTTGCGGCAGGAGGGACGATATACAATTCCGGTAGTCCGGGGGGATCATCCCGGGAATGAACGCATGCTTTAAGAGGGGGAATATATCTCATTACATGATCAGGCATCTTTGAACTAATTTTCATGTCATGTGATCTGGGTCACTTTATTACACATTGTTTCACTTTAAAATATGGTCTATTCGGATTGTTTAATAGCTTCATCTTACATCGGTAATGTAACGAGTGCAAGAAAAGTAATCTCGTGCACGGACATTGCGTATTCCTCAGCAGTTACTGCTTATATTACCTTAGAAAATGATCGGGCAGAGCATGCAGGAAGATAAAGAAAATATGTCCATCTTGACTTTCTCCTGTCAATGGGCTTGAAATCATAACCCTCAAAAGAAGGTATTCGATATGAAAATGGATGTAACCCACCATTCAATTTTGTGCGGTTTTTTGAGATTGGCATGAGCCGTTGGCGGGACTTGGTGAAGACTAAAAAGGGCTCCGGTCAATTGCCGGAGCCCTCCCATTGCATTCAGTTCGCTGATTGATTATTTTGCTTTTACTTCGATGTCTGTGGCCTTCATCTCATACTGAATGGTGACCTTTGCGCCGACCTTTAGGTCTCCTTTGACTTTGGTGTTCGCATCCTTGGCGATCTCCCACTTATCCTTGCCCTTCTGGACCACGATCATGGTATCCTTGATCTCCTGGATCGGGCCGGTCACCTGATACGTCTTGACGGAACCGGCGAACGCCACTGCTGCCACGAGCATCAACACGATTACTACTACGACCGCTGCACGCCTCATAGAAAGCCTCCTTTAGTAGGTGTTGAGATGATAACGGTGAAAAATTATAGCGGATACGGCTGCCTCTGTCAAGGCTCCCGTCCTGGGATCCTGATAGATCACGTGATACCTCCAGTTACCTTTTTTCTTCACCGAGGATAAAATCGGGCACCCGCGAATGCATGTTCGGGATCGTTATGGTGAAACTCGCAAATAACTTTTCGTTTGATTTTATCGCTGGGTGATGTTATTATTTTCGATACTGCTCGAAAAGGACTAAGCAGTTCGAGGCTGCTGATTGCTGACATGAAAGAATGGTACGAAATAAACTTTGAAAAAATAAAGACGCTGACGTTAT
Organism: Thermodesulfovibrionales bacterium; assembly: GCA_033853975.1. Taxonomy (GTDB): domain Bacteria; phylum Nitrospirota; class Thermodesulfovibrionia; order Thermodesulfovibrionales; family UBA6898; genus JAWOKY01. The sequence continues at coordinate 225 of JAWOKY010000071.1, read as the reverse complement.
TGGTCTGGGAAAAGTTCAAGGCCTTTTGGTTCGTTATTGCGCTCCCATGGCTCAAGAACATCACCCCCAAAAAGGCGATAATGATCCTGGGCATCGCTTTTGTGGCCGGCATTCTCTTCATCGCACTCATGTTCTTCATTCTTTCCTTCGGCCTGCCCACAGTCGAATCGCTCAAGGACTACAAGCCGAGCCAGGGCACTCTCATCCTTGCCGAGGACGGCAAGG
>JAWOKY010000070.1:0-8201 GCA_033853975.1 Thermodesulfovibrionales bacterium | reverse complement strand
TCGTTTTTCATCAAGAGGGTCAGGGTATTGTTCCTGTACTCGGGGACAGCAGTAGAAGGGACCGGGAGCGTGAGTTCGAGTCTGACGGAGGGATGCTGTGAGTCAACCTGCCGTGGGGTTATCTCTGTGACCTTGGCATTTTCGAAAGTCATTTTCTGCGTGAATTTTCCCAGTCGCATGTCGGGAATTTCTATGGTCATCCTGTAGGGGTCATTCGAATAGATTGTATAGACGAAATTCCGGCTGCAGACGACAGACACGGCATCTCCATTGACCGCTATGTCAGTTACTATCGCAGGATTGTCCGCGGGGGAAGCCTCCTTCACAGCCGGTGCTGTCGCACAGCCAAAAGTAATAGCCATCAAAATGACGGGCATTAAAAGTTTCGACAGTAGCTTTTTCATTCTACCCCCTCGTTGCGGAGTTTCAAGAGCGTATCTTTCGTCTTGAGCTGGCCTCTATAGTCTTTTATCTGTTCGCTGATCAAAACGCTGCTTCTATTGATAGACTGAACCTTGCCTCCGTAAAGGCCCAGGGTCATCCCTTGCGTAATCGTGTAAGACTTACCGTCTGGAAGTGTTATGAGGGCATAATACCGGTTCTTGTCCCAGACAATGGCGGAGAGCCTGATTTCACTCACATCATAGTTCTCGACAGGGTTCGCCTTTCTCAACCGCGGTCTCTGTTTTGCCACCACAACGAGCGACATGAAAGGGTCCCGCCGCCCCTTCGGGTCATAGTTGTATACTTCCTGCTCGGCTTTTTCCTCCGGCTTGGCAACGCTGGCAGCAGGTGCAGCAGGCGCCTTCGGCTTCGAAGGTGCGGGTTTCGGCACCGGTCGGTTCTTGCCGGAGCAGCCGGCAATAAGCGCGGCTGCGGTGACGACAACGATCAGGGCTGCGATGCTTATCTTCTTCGTCATACTATTTCTTCTTCTTCTCCGTCTTCTTCTCAATCTCGGATTCGGGAATTATCGAGAAAGTCGACGCCGTAAAGGAGATCTGGAGCAGGTCCCTTCCCTGCGCCATGCGCGGACTGCCGATCTGTATGTTCTTGACATTTACGATCCTGTTGAGTTTCGTCAGATTGCTCAGGAATTTGCCAAAATCGTGATATGTGCCGGTCACGGTAACGGAAACCGGTATCTCATACACTATGCCGCTGGCATGTTTCGCCTTTTGACCCGGCCTCCACGACAGCATGTCCAGACCGGATTCCGTGCAGATGTCAGACACCTGCTTGAGGAGGTTTGATATCTCCTTTTCTTCGGGAAGCTGCTCTCTGAGTTCATCCAGCCGTTTGAGCAGCCGTTCGTTTTCCTTGACGAGGACGTCGAGTCTTGCCCCCTTCGCCTGGCTCGTGGCGATCTGGTTATTCTGGTTATCGATCTTGCTGTCGAGAGCCTTCATTTCCTTATGCTTGGGCATGATAAGAAATATCACGACGACAAGCGTAAGTACCAATGAAGGGGCAACGGCGATAACGGCCTTCATATAGGGCGGCATGCTCTTGACATCGAACTTTAACGGTGCCATATCATCCCTTCACCTTGAAAGTCAGTTTGAATGAATACACCGAAAAACCCGACACCTGATGCTGAACCGACTCCTGCAGAAAGACATCGCTAAAGAGAGAAGAATTTTTCAGGTTATTAACGTAATTAACCGCATCGGTATTGGTAAATGCCATGCAACCCATGCTGACATCGAGTCCATTAAGTCCCATTGACGTTAGCCATACTCCAGGTGGCAGCAGGGCGCTCACCTGGTCGATTACCTTGACCGGCAGGGTCTTGTTTCTGCCAAGTTGTTCGATGATCTCCTTGCGCTGTTTGTACGTAGCATTCCTCTTTTCATAGTCATCGACCGCCTTGATCTGCTCCTTCAGTCTTGCCAGTGTCTTTTCGTTTTCAGCAGCCAGGTTCTGTTTTTCCTTCAGCCTTGCGTTGAAGTAATAGACGAGGTATGCAAGCAGCACGCAGACGGCAAGTGTCACCCCTACCGTGGCGATGATGAATGACGGAAGAGGTTTGGCCTTCTTTTTCTTGACCGGGAGGAGATTGACCTTGATCATCTGTCTCCCTGCTTCCTTAGCGCAAGACCCACGGCAACGGCCATGATGGGTGCCATTTCCTCCACGTAGGTACTGTCGAATTTCTTGGGAATCCTGATGTTCCTGAATGGTTCAACCACCCTGGTTTCAATCCCCGATCGTTCGGAGATAAGCGAGGGGAAGTTCTTCAGCAGCGCACAGCCGCCGCTCAGGATGACTTCAGAAATGTCTTCGTGGAGAGTGGTGCTCCTGTAATAATCGAAGGATCGGGTTATTTCACTCAGAATCTCCTCCGACGCCGACATGATCACATCTGCGGCATCTTCGGGACTTATATTTTCGACCGACTCGCCCCTTTTGAGCCGCTCAGCATTCTCATAGGAAATATTGAACTCCCTCTGCAGCGCCTCGTCATGCATGTTCCCGCCAAGAGAACTGTCCCTTGTAAAAACCGAGATGCCACCCTTCAGGATGCTCATGTTGATGGTACTGGCGCCGATATTGACGAGGGCGATATTTTTTTCGGGTTCTATTTCATAATTAACGCCGTACATATTCTCAAGCGCAAAGGAGTCGATATCTACAATAATCGGGTTAAGTCCGGCCTCCTTCACCACGCTGATATATTCGTTTATGACGTCCTTCTTGACTGCAACGAGTATCACATCCATCTGGCCGGGTTCTTCCTTGGGCCCGATGATCTGGAAATCCAGATTCACGTCTTCAATATCAAAGGGCACATACTGTTCGGCTTCGAATTTTATCGACTCAGAGAGCTCTTCTTCCGACATCTCGGGCAGGGCAATTCTCTTGATGATGACAGAGGAGTGGCCTGAGATCGATATCACCGTATCCTTCGTTTTTATGCCGGCCTTCTTGACCATTTCCTTCATCGAGTCCGCCAGCCTGAGAGAGTCTATGATAGAACCGTCGACGATCAATTCCGGTGGGAGAGGGTGAATATTGAAAAGCTCCAGTTCGTAGCTTCCCTTTGCTTCCTTCAGCTTGACTGCCTTGATATAACTGGAGCCGATATCGAGGCCTATCGCCCCCTTGCCTTTGAAAAACATAGCTTATGAATACCAGAAAAAAAAAATCTTGTCAAGGTTTTTCTGAAAAATATTCCCTTTATTTCAGAGAGTTCAGCGCAACTTCTTAGAAATTAGTTTAACATTTGGCAGGGTATTGTCAGAGATTAAGCAATCTTTCAATCCGCACATTTTGTGAACTCGTCCGCCCGATTCCAAACAATTCTCCTGAAGGGCTCTTGAGTCTCACAAAGGAATCTTCGGCTAACTCATTGATTTCATGGACAATTATCGGGGAGCCGTTTAATGCCTTTCTGTAGTTCGGCTCATCAAGCACTATCTCCCCCAACCTCCTCAACGCGGCGTCCATAGTATTGGAGTATTTTTCGCGGGGTGAAAAACCTGCCTTCTCCAGTTCCCCAAGCGTTACACTGTCATGGATGTCAAAAAATCCTGTCGCCGTCCTTTCAAGCGCTGCAAGGTGGGCTCCGGTCCCCAGCTTGCGACCGATGTCCTCGCAGAGGGTGCGCACATATGTCCCTTTGGAACATGATATGCCGAGATCAAAAAAGGGGAGGGAAACATCCAGCAGGTCGATACTGTAAATTTCAATGACCCTTTCCGGCCGCTCTACCTCGAGCCCCTTTCTCGCCAGCTTATAGAGTTTCTCGCCGCCCACCTTTACTGCGGAGTACATGGGCGGCTTCTGTTTGATCACGCCGGCGAAGGACTTGACCACAGTTCCAAGCTCGTCCTCAGACACCCCTGAAGCGTCCTTTTCCTCGATTATCCGTCCTTCGGCATCACCCGTGTCCGTCGTGATTCCGAGCCTCACCTTCGCCTTGTATCTCTTGTCCATATCGAGCAGAAAACGAGAGATCTTCGTGGCCTCGTTCACGCAGACGAGGAGCACGCCCGTAGCAAGAGGATCAAGGGTGCCGGCATGCCCGACCTTTTTGGCGCCAAACAGTCTCTTGACAGCGCTTACCGCTTGATGGGAGGTTATGCCCCGCGATTTGTTAAGGTTGATTATGACATTCATGGAATCGGGACTTGCGGCCGAAGAGGCGATGCTCCGAGAGTTCAGTCTTTCTTCCTGGCAGCCTTCAGCAGGGCTTCCGTCGCTATTTTGAGGTCAGCCCTTATCTTATACCCTGCAGCATTCCTGTGCCCGCCGCCGCCAAAGAGTTCCGCTATGCGTGCGACATTCACGTCCCGCTTCGACCTAAGACTTGCCTTCCATTCACCGCCCTTCAGTTCCCTGAAAAGGGCGGAGATCTTCACTTCGTCGATCCGCCTGGGAAAATCCGAAAAGGTCTCGGTGTCTTCGGGCACCGTGTCGGTCTTTTTAAACATATCGTTCGTTACGTGGGCAACAGCCACCCCATCTTTGATCTCAAGGGTATTGAGCGTCTCAACAAGGAGGGCAAATCTCTTTCTCTCCCAGCTCTCATAGAGGGTTTCAGAGACCAGACCGGGATTGACCCCATGATCAACAAGCTCGGCGCACACCCGGAGCACCTCGCCAGAGGTATTGCTATATCTGAAGGTCCCGGTGTCGACCGCTATCGCAGTATAAAGGTTGAAGGCGATCTCCTCGGCAATCGTGGCACCCAGGTCCTTAAGGAGGAAATAAACCATCAGGCCGGTTGCGGCGGCGCCGGGATTGACCCACCTGACGTCTCCAAAGTCCTTTTCGGTCTCATGGTGATCGATGATGATGGAGCCTCTGAAGGCAACATGCTCCAGCCCGGCCCTTTCGGGAGCGTTACAGTCGAGAAGCACTAACGTCAGATCCGATACCGGGACGTCTTCCAGGTCCGAGATGATTCGCTCATTTCCCGGCATGAACCGGTATTGCTGAGGAACCGCATCCCTGCTGTAAACGATCGCTTTCTTACCCATGGACTGGAGTGCCGCCCCCAGAGCAAGGCATGACCCCACAGCGTCACCGTCGGGGCTGATATGGGCAGCAAGAAGAAACCCCTCTTCGTTTCTGAAGGCGGAAAGGACCGTCTCAGGCGTCTTCATCTTTCTCTTTTATTTCTCTGAGCAGTTTGTCCATCTTAAAGCCGTACTCGATCGAGGTATCGAGCCTGAACTCAATGGAAGGGACAAACTTCATCCTGAGCCTCTTTGAGAGGTTTGAACGGATGAAGTTCTTCGAGGAATTCAGGATCTCCAGCGTCAGTTCCCTTTCCTCCTCTTTCATTACGCTTACAAACACCCTCGCGAGCTTCAGGTCAGCGGTCATCTCAACGCCTGTAACCGTTACAAACCCGATCCTCGGGTCCTTGAGCTTGTACATGATCAGATCCGCGACCTCTTCCCTTATAAGGTCGCCGACCCTTTCCGAACGTTTGTATGGGAGCATCGTTCCCCCCGAAAGCCGCCCCACTCCCCCATTCCGGGCATATTCTGTCGAAAAATTATACTGGGTAAGGGACGGGATGTAGGTTAAAGTTTTGCGGCGATTTTCTCTATAATGTAATTTTCGAGGATGTCGCCGACCTTGATGTCATTGAAGTTTTCAAGAAGTATTCCGCACTCGTATCCGGTCTGGACCTCCTTGACGTCATCCTTCATCCTCTTGAGGCTGCTTATCCTGCCTTCGTATACGACGATGTTGTCTCTAAGGACGCGCATTCCGTCACTGGCTCGTGCGATATATCCGTCGATGACATAACAGCCGGCGATCGTGCCAAGCCGCGAAACCGGGAAGACCTGTCTCACCTCGGCCCTGCCGAGGACTTTCTCTTTCAGTGTGGGCTCGAGCATTCCTTCAAGCGCCTTCTTTACATCATCTATCGCCTCGTATATCACGTTGTATAGTCTGACGTCCACGCCTTCTTTTTCGGCCATCTGGGCCGCCTTGGTCTCGGGGCGAACATTGAAACCGATGATGATGGCGGTCGAGGCGGTCGCAAGCATGACATCGGACTCGTTGATGCCGCCGACCGAGGTATGGATTACCTTTACCTTAACCTCCGGGTGCGTGATGTTTTCGAGTGCGTCCTTGATCGCCTCAACGGACCCCTGGACATCGCCTTTTATGATGATGTTCAGCTCCTTGATCTGGCCTTCCTTGATCTTTGTATAGAGTTCATCGAGCGTAAGCTTCTTCGCCCTTGCAAGCTCCAGGGACCTCTGTTTCTGGAATCTCGTGAGTGCAATCTGCCGCGCCCTTTTTTCGTCTTCTACGACAGTGAAGATATCACCTGCAGCCGGAACTTCGGAGAACCCTATCACCTCGACGGGGGTCGATGGACCCGCTTCGGATATCCTCTTGCCTGAATCGTCCACAAGAGCCCTGACCTTCCCGACATGCACTCCGGAGAGCAGCGCGTCCCCAACCTTCAAAACGCCGGTCTGAACAAGAAGGGTGGCCACGGGGCCCCTCCCCCTGTCAAGCTTTGCCTCGACGATAGTTCCCCTTGCGGGCCTGTCGGGGTTCGCCTTGAGTTCCATGATCTCGGCCTGCAGGAGTATCATTTCAAGGAGATGCTCGATTCCGATACGCTTTTTCGCGGAAACTTCGACGAAGATGTTCTGACCGCCCCACTCCTCCGAGATGATGCCCTGTTCCGACAATTCGCTCTTTACCTTCGAAACATTCGCCTCGGGTTTATCGATCTTGTTCACCGCCACCACAATCGGAACTGCGGCGGCCTTCGCGTGATTGATAGCCTCGACGGTCTGAGGCATCACGCCGTCGTCGGCAGCGACAACAAGGACAACGATGTCCGTCACCTTTGCGCCCCTTGCCCTCATCGAGGTGAACGCCTCATGACCGGGCGTATCCAGAAAGACAATGTCCTTGCCCTTGAGATTCACCTTATAGGCGCCTATGTGCTGCGTGATTCCGCCGGCCTCGGTCTCCGTTACCTTCGTCTCCCTTATCGCATCGAGAAGCGACGTCTTGCCGTGATCGACATGACCCATAATCGTGACGACCGGAGCCCTCGGGCTGAGCTTCGTCATATCCTCCTGGACCTCTTCCACCAGTGTGTCGTCCTCGACGCTCGACAGTTCTATCTTGATTCCAAAGCTTTCAGCAACGAGAAGCGCCGCATCCGGGTCGACCGGCTGGTTGATGGTAGGCATATACCCCAGTTCCATGAATTTTTTGATCACATCCGAAAACTTCAGGCCGATCAGTTCGGAGAATTCCTTTACCGTTGTTCCCTCCCTGAGCTTCAACGTCTTTTTCCTCGGCATCGTGGACTGAGCGGGGAATTTGGCTTCCTGCCTGGTACCGAATCTGCCCCTTTCTCCCCTCTTGCCGCCCTTTACCTCGTGCCACTTTTTCGGTTCTATCTTCCTGATCGACTGAAAGGCGCGCTGCAACCCCGGCTTGGCCTTGAACTTTTCGATCTTTTCGGCCTCTATTTCTTTTTTGTATCTGTCGGGTAGTTTGATCTCCTCTTCGCCCTCCGCCGCCGGGGCCGGGAGACTGCGCTCCTCCGGAGCCGCCTCTTCCTCTGTTTTAGGTTCCTCTTTTTTCGCCGCAGCTTCCTTGGGCGCCCCGGCAGGTCTCTCCGGGGCAACAGGCGGAATTCTCTTTACCTCTTTTCTTGTTTCTGCCGTCTTCGGCTGAGCAGACTTCGGCGGTGCGACGGCTTCCTTTACGGGTGCCGGCTTTTCAACTGTCTCTTTGGCAGCCTCCAGCGAAGTAAGAAAACACTGTCTTACCTTTTCTGCAACATCCGCCTCAATGCTGGAGCTGTGGGTTTTCCCTTCCACACCAAGACGCGCGAGTTCGTCAAGGACCTCCTTACAGTGCCTGTTGAGCTGTTTTGCTAAATCGTATATCCTGACTTTAGACATTTATCCTTGCCTTGCGCTCTTTATTTTTTACCCCTGGATCGCGGGGGAAAAGATCAACCTTGTTTCGCTGATTCTAAAATGTTATCATAAAAAACGTTTTTTATGCAATTTCTGAAAGGAGGAAACAGATTTGGCAAGTTGTATAGCATGCGGGAAGAAAAAAACCATAGGAAATAACGTCAGCCACGCCAACAACAGGACGAAAAGACAGCTGATGCCCAATCTTCAGAGGACGAGGATGCAAACGTCAAACGGGGTGAAAAAGGCATATGTCTGTACGCGGTGTCTCCGCTC
>JAWOKY010000069.1:0-2532 GCA_033853975.1 Thermodesulfovibrionales bacterium | reverse complement strand
GACGCAGGGCCCAAGGCGGAGGAGCTGGCACGTGTCGAGGCAAGACGACACGTGCTGGATGCCGAGAACATTGTCCGAGAAGCAGGGAAGGATGTGCCGATCCACATCGTGACTGAAGAGGGCGATCCGGAGCAGGAACTCCTGCGTGCTGCCGGTGCGGAGCATGCAGATCTTATCCTTGCCACGCCGCGTTACAAAGCCATCACGAAAAAAGCGACTTGTCCGGTGTACGTAATGCCCGGCACGATCCTCGTCCCGGTCGATAATTCAGAGGCCCTCATGGCGGACCTTGATGATGTCGTCAGCGAGGCAAAGGCAACGGACTCGAAGATCCTCCTCCTCGGCCTTATACCCGTTCATCTCTACGGTGCAGAAGAGAAAAAAGAGCTTGAGTCGGTCAAAAAGAGTACGACCGCAGCGGTAAAGAAGATCAAAAAGACTTTGAGCGATCAGGGCGCAGCGGCCGAAGAGATCATCCGTTCCGGCTATCCCGACCAAGAGATTCTGAAGGCTGCAGAGGAATATATCGTTTCTCTCATCATGCTTCCGGCCGGAGGGAAAACACCGTCAGAACTGACCAAGGCTGCTGCCATTCTTCTCGATGAGCCGGAGCGCGTAAAACGGCCGATCTATCTTATGCACACTGCCGAGACATAGGGCAATGCGAGCTCTGCCGTGGTCATATGACTTCGGCCTTTTCCTAGAAAGAACAGAGTGTGCCCGATGACAAGGCCTCTAAAACTTGACCCTTACTCCTCCCTCAAACCATCGCAGGACGGGAGCGAAAGTCAGATTCAAGGGATGCTGTTTCTGATTAAAGATATTATGACCGGTGAAGAAGACCTCGGCGCTCTTCATATCGCTTTTATATATCCGCTTTGTGGCACTCAGGTCCCAGGCAAATGAGTTTTCAGCAGTAGGGGTAAAGGGTATGGGGGTCCAGTTCACATAATGGCCCTTCAGGACCGCGGAGAAGGATTTCTTGTCCCGGTATTCAAGCCCGATGTTATAGGTAGTTGCAGGCTCTTGAGGAACTTTCTCTCCTGTATCCCTGTCCCGCTCATCGATAAACGCAGCCCCTGCTGAGAGAGACGTGTTATATAAAGGCACGGTCTTTATTTCAAGCTCGAAGCCTTTTATGATCTGGCCTCCTTTATTTATCATCTGAAAAGAGCCGTCCGGGAACTCTTCGAAAAAGAAGGCATCTGTTATATCATGCCTGAAAACGCCGGTCTTGATCCAGACATATTTGATCGCAGATGTTTCGATCCCTGCCTGAGTGGACCATATCTTGTCGTTCCTTAGGCTTGGATTCCCTTTATTAAGGGGCGATGCGCTATATTTGTTTTCAAATGGCGGCGTATCGAAGCCTTTGGCAGTGTAGGCCCTGAGCACGGTATTCTCCCCGAGTTTATAGGTCATGCCCAGGCTCGGGCTCGTAAAATCCTCGGTATCGCTGAAGTAATCGTACCGTATGCCCGGGGTGATGGTGAACCTTCCGAGGGCTATTGTATCATTTGCAAAAAGCGCCCATCTTTTCCGCAGCGCGTTCATCGGATTTGTAATATTCGCCACAAATATTTCCTGCGTCTCCCTGAATACGTCTCTTTCGATATCAGAGCCGAAGACGATCGAGTGCGGCCCCTTCTTGATCGCTACTTTTATCGTTCCGCCGGCCGTGTTATCGCGCTCTGAAGTACTCTGCAACATTTCACCCGTGCTTAACATATTTGCAGCTAAATGCTCTGTCAATATTTTTGTCCTGAGAGACAGGTCGACCCCCAGGGCGTCGGTAACCCGGTAATTCATCGAGAGGGTGGAAAACAACAGATCAAAGTGAAAATCAGTGTTGATGTCCGGTATGTCATGGCCTACCCCTGCTGCATCCTTTGACCAACCAAGGGTAAAAAGAAGGCGTATTTTTTCCGTGAGATCATAACTCAGTTTTGTGTAAACATCGTCCTTGTCGAACTGAGTATGTGGTAAGAACAACCCGTCCGACCTGAATTTGTTGGCGGAGAGATAGTAGTCGAGCGGACCTTCCGTTCCATAGGCCTCCGCCCGGTAATCGCCGGTTTTCTTTTCGCCGTACGATGCCGAGACCGTCCCTCCAACCTTTGATCCTTCGCCTGATTTCGTAATAATGTTGATGACGCCTCCCAGGGACGAGCCCCAGGAGGATGAGGCAGGCCCCTTGATTATCTCTATCCTCTTGATCTCCTGTACGGCGACGTAATCAGGCGCCCAACCTTTCGTAGAAAGATCGTTCAGCTCCACGCCGTCCATCAGTATCTTCACCTGATATGCCTGAGAGCCCAGAATGAGCGCCTGCGCCGAATTGTTATAAAGAACGTCGACATTCACGCCCGTGATGTAATTAAGCACCTCGGCAAGGGTATGGGCGTTCATCTCCTCGATCTCTTTTGCAGTAATCACGGTCACGTTCTCCGCGGTCTGGGAGACGGGTTTCGGGTTCCTCGTGGGTGTTACGACAAGCTCGTCATTGCGGTAATACATGCTGAGAACATCGAG
>JAWOKY010000068.1:0-9955 GCA_033853975.1 Thermodesulfovibrionales bacterium | reverse complement strand
TAGGAAGAAGCAGGGTCGGGCAGGCGGTAAAGACGATCCGGGAGGTTAACCCGGATGTCGAAGTCTCAATTTACGACGAAAGAACCGGGGATGACAATGTGGATAAACTCCTTGAGGGAGCCGATATAGCGCTTTCGGCAAGGCCGAATTTCGGGGAGCGCAGGGTATTGAACCGCGCATGCGTAGGTAAGGGGATTACGATGACAGAGGCTGCGATGAACGGGCTGGAGGGCTATCTCCTCAATGTCATCCCCGGCATCACACCCTGCCTTGATTGCCTCTATCCTGTCGATGATCCGTCGTGGGAGGAGCTGGGTTTTCCTGTCCTGGGCGCTGTTTCGGGCGCACTCGGATGCCTCATGGCGATAGAGGCGATAAAGCTATTGACAGGCTATGGAAAGCCGATGATATCCCGGATGCTCATCTTCAATACGACGGACATGGAGTTCAGGAAGGTGAGGATCCACAAAAATATCAGCTGCCGCGTCTGCGGCGAAGGAGGGAGCTTCGATGTCGAAAAATGAAAGGGCGAGAATGAAGCTGATTGCGCGTCTGATACTTCTGGCGGTTATCCTGGGTGCGTCACCTGTCTTTGCCGGTCCGGCAGAGATGACCGTGTCGGCAGCGATAAGTCTGAAGAATGTCTTCGAGGAAATAGGCCGCCTTTACGAGGCAAGACATGAAGAGACCAGGGTCGTCTTCAACTTCGGGGCCTCCGGAGACCTCGTCAGGCAGATAGAGGGCGGGGCGCCTGTGGATATCTTTGCCTCGGCAGCAGAAAAAGACCTGGATGAAGCTGCAAAGAAGGGGTTCATCATTGCAGGTTCACGCACGGACTTTGCCAGCAACGACCTGGTGCTGATCGTACCCAAGGCATCGAAAGCGGCGATAAAAGATTTCGAGGGGCTGTCTCAGCCTGCCGTGAAGCGCATCGCCGTGGGCGATCCCGGAACCGTGCCGGCCGGAAGGTATGCGGAGGAGATACTGAGGCACTATCGCCTGACGGCGGCAACAAAAGACAAGCTAATCTTTGCGCAGAACGTGCGTCAGGCGCTCGATTACGTGGCGAGGGGTGAAGTCGATGCAGGGATTGTTTACAAAACGGATGCCCTGCTGAGGTCAAAAGAGGTGAAAATAGAGGCCGTGGCCCCCGAAAGCAGCCACACGCCTGCGGTCATTCCTATCGCCGTCGTGAAGGGGACGAACTCCGAGGCGGCTGCAGAGGCCTTCATCTCCCTGGTCGTCTCGCCTGAAGGAAAGAAGATCCTGCAGAAATATGGGTTCAAGGCTGCCGCGCCGTAAGGACAGTCATGGACGATGCGGCACTTTTTTCTGTCAGACTTTCTTTGCAGGTGGCGGCTGTCGCTACGTTCTTCGTCGCGATTGTCGGCGTCGGAGCAGCCTATTTACTTGCTAGGAGGCATTTCAGGGGCAGAGAGCTGCTCAATGTACTCCTTACGCTTCCGCTCGTTCTGCCGCCGACCGTGACCGGTTATTATCTCGTCGTCCTCTTCGGAAGAAACGGCGCCATCGGCAGGCTGATTTATGAGTGGACCGGCTGGACATTGATGTTCACGTGGTATGCGGCGGTCCTTGCCTCCTTCGTTGTTGCCCTGCCGCTTATGATCCAGACTGCGCGTTCAGCGATCGAATCGGTCGACCGAAATGTTGTCAACGCCTCTTATATGCTCGGCCATTCCGAGTTCGTGACTGCTGTCAGGGTGGTACTCCCCATGGCAAGAAGGGGCATCGCAACGGGCATCGTTTTATCCTTTGCGAGGGCGATGGGAGAATTCGGCGCAACCATAATGCTTGCCGGGAACCTGCCGGGAAAGACCGACACCATGCCTTTAGCCATCTATTCACTTGCGGGAAGCGGCGATTGGTCGAAGGCCAATTCCATGGTCCTGGTCCTTACCATTGTCTCCGGAGTCTTCTTGTATCTGTCAAACAGAAACCGGAAAGGGACTGCCTGATGGGCATCACTCTCAAGATAAAAAAATATTTCAAGGACTTTTCCCTGGATGTCAACTGGGAAACCGGCGACGAGCTCACCGTGCTCTTCGGATATTCGGGGGCAGGCAAGTCCCTCACCTTTCAGGCGATAGCAGGAATATCAAAACCGGACGAAGGTTGTATAGAGGTGAATGGCCGGGTGGTGTTCGATTCAGCCAGGCTGATCGATCTGCCCCCGCAGAAGCGTTCGATAGGATATGTGTTTCAGGACCTCGCGCTCTTTCCACATATGACCGTGAAGAATAATATCCTCTACGGGGCTCCAGACATATCCTCGACGGAACGTGCGGGGCGCGCAGCTGAACTCATGGACATGTTCCGTCTCGCGGGGCTCGAAAATCGTCTGCCCTCACAGATCTCCGGAGGCCAGAAGCAGCGCGTTGCCCTTGCGCGCGCCCTCATACGAAGACCCTCCGCCCTGCTGCTCGACGAGCCTTTTTCGGCAGTCGATCTGCCCATACGCATCGAAATGCGAAACTATCTCCGGCATATCCAGAGCAGTCAGAAAATACCGGTCATACTCATCACTCATGACCCTGATGAGGCAATAGAGCTTGCCGATCGCATGATCATCTATTCATCCGGCAAAGTGATCGGTGTCGGAGCGCCAGAGGATGTCCTCGGAACCGTATCGACCGTAGGAAGCGAAAGAGCTGCCAGCACCAATATCATTCTCTCTGACACTGCGCTGACAGGCAGGCCTGTATTCTCGATCAGGTGAGACTACGATGAAAAACAGGGTTTATCTGATAGATGTCACAAACAGGGACGGGGTGCAGACCTCTCGCATCCTTTTGCCGAAGCTTGCAAAGACCATGATGAATATCTATCTCGACAGTATGGGGGTGTTCCAGAGCGAGATAGGCTTCCCGACACTCGGTCATGAAGTCGCTTATATCAACGCCAACCTTGAACTTCAGAAGGCAGGCGCCTTGAAGCGGATCAGGCTCGGCGGCTGGTGCCGCGCGATTCCCGAGGACGTTGAACTGGCGTTACGAAACTGCCCGGACCTGAGACATCTGAACATATCGGTATCGACTTCCCCCATCATGATAAGCGGCAAATTCCAGGGGAAAAAAGGCTGGGATGACATTATGCTGAGTATGCAGGAGGCCCTCCGACTCGCGAAACGGCATGGGGCCGAAACTGTGGGCATAAATGCGGAAGATGCGTCCCGGACTGAGATATCCCGTCTCATTGAATTTGCCCTGGCGGGCCGGGAGGCGGGGGCAGACCGCATACGATATTGTGATACGCTCGGGGCCGAAGATCCGATCTCGGTTCATAAGAGGATAAGGACTCTTGCCGAGGCTGCGCAAATGCCCATTGAAATGCACTGCCACAACGACCTCGGCATGGCGGAGGCGATATCCGTTACGGGCGCCTTGGGTGCGATTGAGGGCGGAGTTGACTGCTATGTCAACACCACAGTCAACGGCTATGGAGAACGATGCGGCAATTGTGATCTCGTCTCCGCTATTCTTGCCCTGAAGTTCTCTCCCGGCCTTAAGCGGAACCTTGACCTTGACGACAGTGTCGCTCTTTCGAAGGCAAGGGAGATTGCAGAATATGCATCCTTTGCCTTCGGCCTTCCGATACCCATCGCACAGCCGGGGGTAGGGGCGAACGCTTTTGCCCATGAATCCGGCATACATGCAGACGGGACACTGAAGAACAGACGAAATTATGAGCTTTACGACCCTGAGGATGTCGGCCGCGGGCAGCCGAAGCTTGTTGAGACCGGCAGAATAATAACAACCGGAGAGTACGGCGGGATAAAGGGCCTCAGGCATGTTTATGATAGACTCGGCATAACATTTCAGGACGACAACGAGGCGCGGATGATACTGGAGCTTGTGCAGTACGCCAATCTGCACACCCAGAAACCGCTGACAGACGATGAACTGAGACTGATTGCCGTATATCCGGGAATCGTGCAGAAGATAGTCGGCGTCGGGCTATGAATCGAATCTATCTCAAAATCTATTTTTTGTGTAGGTCTGTCATTCCCGCAAGCAAAGCGCGTCGGGAATCCTTCTGAAAACAAAGAAAGATTCCGGACAAGCCGGAATGACACAATAGGGCGAAAGTGAACCATTTCAATTTTGAGATAGGTTCTCGTCATATATAATTGTTACCGGCCCGTGCTTCACGTTTCATGATTCATCGAAAACTAACACAAGAACAGAATTGTATTATCGAGACAAAGTTGTCGCGGAGGACATTTTGAGAATCCTTTTAAAAACAGGCGCTTGGATTCTGGCACGATTTTGGCAAATAAACATAATAGAGGTGAGTGAATGGAATCGTTAAAGAACAGGATCAAAGAGATGGAAAAAGAAGAGATCATCAATGCACTCAAAGAAAGCAACTGGGTGATGGCAAGGGCAGCCAGGAAACTCGGGATAACGGAGAGGATGATCGGATATAAAATCAGGAAATACGGGCTAAGAATCAAGGAGGTGCGCTGGATAGAAGAAAGTCGGGAAGAATTTGCGATAGGAGAAAAATGAGTTCAGATCAGAAACGAAAAGGAGGAGCAGTGAAAAAAGTTCTTGTTGTTATTAGTCTGTTTACGATTCTTGTTTCATCGGCCGGCATCTGTACTGCCGAAGAGGCAGCCGCGCCTGCTCAGACAAAGCCTGCGGCCACCACTCTTGATGATATCAAGAACCTTCTGGGCATGAGCATTTATCTTCAGGGCGGCTATATGTATAATTTCGCCAACCCGGATTCTCAGGAAAACGGCCTCAGGGTCTTTGACCACAAGGCAAACAGCTTCACCCTCGATCTTGCAGAGCTTGTCTTCAGCAGGGATGCCCCCGTTGGAGGGGTGGGGTACAAGCTGAAGCTCTCAGCCGGAGAGACCGCAAAGTTCATTCATGCCTCGGGCCTCGGCGACTCGAATGATCCCTTCGACCTCACCGAGGGATACATCACCTATGTGGCCCCTCTTGGCAAGGGGCTGAAGTTCCAGTTCGGAAAGTTTGTGACGATGCACGGCGCCGAGGTGATCGAGGCCAGGGACGATATGAATTACTCTCGCGGCCTGCTCTTCAATTTCGCGATACCCTTTACCCATACCGGGCTTATGGTCGGTTATCCTTTCAGCGACAAGATAAGCGCCAATTTCTATGTAGTAAACGGCTGGGACAACTTCAATGACGAGGGCAGCAGCAAAACGCTTGGCCTCAGTGTCAACCTCACTCCTGTCGACCAGTTTTCGGCGGTGGTGAATCTGATGAACGGCCGGGAAAAGGATCTTCGGACCGGCATGGAGTCGAACAGGTTTCTCTCTGATACGGTATTCACCGTGAAGCCGGTAAAGAACCTGACGTTTGTTGTGAATACCGACTACGGTGTTCAGTCGGGTTCGGCCCCTGACGGAAGCGATGCCAAATGGTACGGTGTCGCGGGTTTTGTGAAATATGACTTCTCCGATCTCTTCAGCTCGACGGTGAGGGCCGAATATTTCAAGGACCCCGACGGTGCAAGGACGCTCACGGCCCAGACGGCAAAGGAGGTCACGCTTACCCCCGAGTTCAGGGTGGCGAAAAACCTTATCGTCAGACCCGAATACAGACACGACTGGTCTGATAAGAACGTTTTCGATTCGCACAGCGGAACATTCGACAAGAAGAGCCAGGACACACTCGCCCTGGGAGTGATGTATACGTGGTAGGTTGAACGAATGCGGCGCCCCGGCCCCGGCATGGGCCGGGACGCAAGAAACAAAACAACTATACAAAAGGAGTATATCATGTCAGAAACAACAAAATCACCTGAGCCGCTCACAAGAGGAACGCTCGGCCTGACAGGTCTGACGATGAACGCCATGGCCCTGATCGCTCCCGGTGCGTTCCTCTGGCTGACCTTCCAGATTCAGTCCCTTTACGGCGCGCCGATGGCAGGAAGCGCCATGTGGTTTGGAATTCTCTTTGCGCTTCTGCTTTGTCTTGCAACGGCGATCAGCTACTCGGAATTGGCCAAGCTCTACCCTGGTCCGGGCTCTTCATATCTGTATGCGGAGCAGGCGTACCTTTCAAAGACTCATGCCTACAAGTTCGCCCGTGTGGCCAAGTTCATCACCGGATGGGCGAGCCACCTCTACTATTGGGTATATCCGGGCGTCATGGTAGGCGTGACGGCGATCCTCGGGGGGTTCCTGCTGAACCAGTTCATTCCGGATACCTTCAGCGGCGCTTACAACAGCCCCATCTTCATGTGGCTTTTCTGCATAGTCTTTGCCCTCGGCGTGGCCTATATCGCTTACCGCGGCGTCACGGGAACTACGGCGGTCAACGTGGCGATAAACATCATCCAGATCTCGGCCCTCCTGATCTTCTCCGTGATCGCCATCGGATATCGCGTGCAGCACCCGCAGGGCTCAGTCGGCTTCCATCTCTCAAACGGCGTGGCAGTAAACTACCAGGTTGCACAGGAGGTCGTGAAAGACGACAAGGGGAATCCGGTGCCCGTGCTCGACGAAAACGGCAAACCAACATTCGACAAGGCCGGAAAGCCTGTCTACAAGATGCAGGATTCCCAGGACAAGGCCGGAAATCCGGTGCCCGCCGACAAGGACGGCAAAGCGGTGACCGATCCGAAACTCGCCGAGCCGTTTAAGGTCGATTATTCACCGGAAGGGGCGATCACGAAGGACGACAAGGGGAACCCTGTCTTTAACTATCATTCAAGCCCGGGCTCGGTTGTCTCCCCGCACGGCTTCAACTTCATCTTCATCCAGGCTGCGATAGCGATCCTGATCCTGGTGGGGTTTGAGTCGGTCACCTCGATGGGCGATGAGGCGAAACATCCAAAGAGAGACATCCCCCGGGCGGTCCTTCTTTCTCTGATGATACAGGGCGCCTTCTGCTATCTGATCGAGTATTTCGCGGCAAGCTACCTGCTTCATAACGGTTACACCATGCCGATGGCAGGGGCCTCCGGCGCGCCTGTCGGAGATATGATGGTAATCGTCGGCACCTGGCTTTTCGGAAGCTACGCTGCAGGTAAGGCGTTCATGCTCGTCCAGGCATTCACGGTCTTCCTTGCGCTGATCGGCACTACGCTTTCCTGCCTCAGCACGGGCGCCCGCGTCACTTACGCGATGGGCCGCGACGAGGAGGTGCCTTCACATTTCGGACTCCTCCACGGAAAGACGATGTCTCCCTACCGGGCGATATGGACCCTGGCGGTCATCTCGGCTGTCATCGGAATCATCACGGTTACGGTCTATCTGGGCGGCACTACCCCGGCTGCCCTCGACAAGCATAACTTCTGGTACAGCTTCGGCATCTTCTCTCCGGAGACGTATGCAGCGCTTCCAAACACGCTCGTCATCATGACGCTGATCAGTAACTTCGGCACGTTTCTCCTTTACATGATCACATGCTGGATAGCAATGGTGGCCTTCAAGGAACATCACAGCTTCAACACATTCAAACACGTGGTTGTCCCTATACTCGGACTGCTTGCGAACCTGGTGATCATGCTCTTCTATCTCATCGGGCCTTTCACCGTCGCAGGCATGAGCTGGAAGGAGCCTTATATCGCGCTTGGCGTCTGCGCGCTCTGGGGGATTTATGGAGCCATTTACTTCCTCAGGTCCAGCAAGTCAAACGGAAGGGAAATTCTGCTTAGCAGCAAGCCGTCACAGGTCTGAGAGACGAAATCGGCGTTTCTCAAGACGAGAGAAAGGGACGGTCACCTGAAAGGGTGGCCGTCCTTTCTGTTGCCAAAAATGATAAAATGCGTTAATAAATGGAACTGACATACGCTGAACTCTCATCACCCGGACCGGCCCGCGAAAACAACGAGGATTTCGTCGGCTTCTGGCAGCCGGACACTCTGGAGGAAAAGCGCAGCCGCGGCAGTGCGGTCGCGCTGGCGGACGGAGTGGGCGGGCTGCACCGAGGCGAAGTGGCCAGCCGTCTTGCGGTAGAGACGGCGCTGAAGACCTTTCGGGAGGCCGTGGGGGAACTGACCCCGCAGCAGCTGCTCACGCAGATGTTCAACGCCGCGAATCTTGCCGTCTATGACAAGGGGATGGAGGACCATGGCAGGTCCCGCATGGCAACGACCCTTGCAGTTGCGGTATTCCGAAATAATGAGATTATCGTCGGCAATGTCGGAGATTCCCGCGTCTATCTCGTCCGCAGGGGAGAGATCAGGCAATTGTCTACCGACCATACCTACACCGGCATGCAGCAGAAGTTCGGCCTGATCTCGGAACAGGATGCAAAGACGAGCGAAAACCGTTCAATACTGACCCGCAGCGTGGGGCATGAGCCGGTGATCCGGATAGACGTTGAGAGCGCTACCGTGTTCAAAGGCGACAAGGTGGTGCTTTGTTCCGATGGTCTTTATTCCTACGTCGCAGACAGCGAAATAGCCGATATCGTATCGCGCCTTTCTCCTGCCCAGGCCTGCCGTCAGCTCGTTGCCCTTGCCGAGCAGCGCGGCACCACGGACAATCTTTCAGTACAGGTCATCCAGATCGAGGAAGTCGAGAAGGTTGCATACTATCGGGGCGTAGCCATGTATGAAGAGCGGACCGACCCGACGACCCGCTACGAACCCCGGCCCGGACAGACCATCGACGAGCGGTTCCTCATTCTGGAGACGATCAGCCGAAGCGGCATGGCTACGATATTCAAGGCTACCGACCTGAAGACGAACCGGACCGTGGCGGTTAAGGTCCCGCTCATGCAGTTTGAAAGCGACCCCGGTTTTTATTCGAGGTTTCAACGGGAAGAGGAGATCGGCCTGCTTATGGATCATCCCTATATTCTGAAGTTTATTCCGGTAGATGAGGAGAGCCGAAGCCGTCCTTACATCGTGACCGAGTACCTCCGGGGCTATACGCTCTCGCATCTTTTAAACAGCGTCAGGCCGATGCCTGAAAAGGACGCGGTCAGTCTCGCTGCGCGCATCTGCGAGGCGCTTTCGTACATGCACGAACACGGCGTTGTCCACCGCGACCTGAAGCCCCAGAACATAATGCTTTGTTACGACGGCACGATAAGGATCATGGACTTCGGCATCGCAAGGGCCAAAGAAGGCAGAAGGATCACTTTCACCGGTTTTACCCCGGCAGTCGGAACACCCGATTACATGGCCCCGGAACAGGTAAAAGGCAAGCGCGGGGACGAGCGTACCGATATCTATAGTCTCGGCGCGATGCTTTACGAAATGGTGGTCGGGGTGGCGCCGTTTGAGGGCGAAAGCGACAATCCCTTTGTGATCATGAACGCGCGCGTAACCGGCGACCCTGTGGCCCCGCGGAAGCGCAATTCCAACGTCTCCCCTCAGGTTGAGGAGATCATCCTCCACGCGATGGAACGCGATCCGAAGAACCGCTATCAATCAGCCGCTGCGATGAAGGCAGAACTGGACAACCCCGCTGACGTACAGCTGACCGGCCGATGCGCCCGGCTGCAGGCCCCGACTCCGTGGAATCGCGGATGGAAGAAAACGCTTTGGATTGTGCTTGCCCTATCGATACCCCTGGCTATCCTGATCCTGCTGGTGCTGCTGATAATCCACCGCGGCCCGGCCCGCTGATCTTCTTTTTGGCTTACATTGTTGTCAATTGAGACATTATTGTCGCACTGGCCCGGACAGAAACACCGAAAAACCTGAGAAATGCTGCTGGTACGCTAATTGCTGCTTACCGGACAAAGGAGATTCACATGAAGAGGATAGAAGCTATCATACCGCCAAGCAGAATCGGCAAGGTCTGCGCCGCTCTTGAGAATGCCGGCCATGCCCGCCCCAGGATTTCCCAGGTGGAAGGCGTGAGCCCGAACGGCACGGGTCATCTGTTAAGGGGCAAGACATACAGGGCAGACTTGATGGTAAGGGCCAAGGTGGAGGTGACCGCAACAAATGCCGAAGCGGACAGGATCGTCAAAGCCATCCGCGATGCGGCCTTCTC
>JAWOKY010000067.1:0-7481 GCA_033853975.1 Thermodesulfovibrionales bacterium | reverse complement strand
GCCCCTACTTCCTGATGCGTCCGTGGCTGTCGGCATGCTATCATCAAAGATATCAATAACTAACACGAAGGGTATATGGGTACAAGGCAAAGCAGGATAGACCGGCATCTTCGCTCTTTCTATTTCTGCATCCCGATACTATCAATCCTGATATGCGGATGCAGTCACGTAAATGAGGAGCAACGGGTCTTCAAGGAAGCAAACGATCTTTTTAGCCAGGGAAGCTACGAGGCCTCTCTGAGCAGGTATCAGCATATTACTGAAAAATATCCCAAGGCGGGCGACAGGGTTCTTTTCGAGATGGGCATCATTTATTCCTATCCCGGGAATGAGCAAAAAGATTATAAGAAATCTCTGGAATGTTTTCAGCGGCTCATAAAGGAATACCCTGGGAGCGGGTACAGGAAGGACAGTGAGATGATGATATTTAATATCAACAATGCCACTGTCAAGGATATGACGATCGCCACGCAGCAAAAACAGATTGAGACCCTCAGGCAAAAGGTTGAAAGCGGGGGGAACGAGATAATTACACTGCAGGAAAAGATTGAGGCGCTTGAACAGGACGTCAAGAGCAAAGACAATGAGATCAGTGCACTTCAGGAAGAGGTATTTGCTTTCCAGAGGGGACCGGCAGACAGGATTCTGATAGATAAAAAGGAACGCCGTTTGATGTTGCTCTCAAAGGGCAAGGTGCTCAGGACCTACAAGATAGCCCTGGGCGGGAACCCAATTGGTCCAAAGGAAAGGCAGGGCGATAACAAAACGCCGGAGGGAACCTATGTTATCGATTCAAGAAACAAGGACAGCCGTTATCACCTGTCTCTTCATATTTCCTATCCAAACGAGAAAGACAAAAAGCGGGCAAAAGAACTCGGTGTTTCTCCGGGCGGAGACATCATGATCCACGGCATTAAGAATGGTTTCTCGTGGGTAGGCGATAATCAGGCAAAGGTAGACTGGACGAAAGGGTGCATTGCCGTCACCGATGAGGAAATAGAGGAAATTGCCAAGTTGGTGCCAAATGGTACCGTCGTTGAGATAAGGCCGTAGAAGCAAAAAACAGCATGCAGTGCGCCAGTTTATTGATCACGGCTGCACCGATAAATATTGCTGGCCGGGCTGCTCTTTGATGTACTTCCTGTATTCCTTAGTCAGCATATGTTTTATCACGCCGTGAGTTATACTTGGAAATCATCGGTTACAGGGAAGGAACTGATGAGCTAATATACTGATCAAGGGGTCAGAAAATGCCAGAGCACTTTGTGATTTCTAAAGGAGATATGTAACAACGATTCACCAACACTGCAGACGCGGGAGTTTCTATCAGCAGAATAATGCCGGGGCGCCTGCGGGCGCCCCGGGGTAAGATTAACGTCTGTCTAAGTCTCGGGAAAGCTCTTTCGACCTCAGTTGCATGTCAGGCCGCAAACCGAGCTGACTTCGCCCACACAGATATAATCCCATCCATCTTCACAGCAGAAGCTATCGACAGCGCAGATCTGCGCTGCGCAGTCACCGCAATTGGAGCCTAACGGTCCATCAGTTGTACAGATGTCGTGATCGCACGTGGTACAGACATATCCTTCTCCAGCATCGTTGCTTTCGCAGCAGCTCCGGCCCTGGTTGAATATCTTCGGGCCATTATCGACTTTCACCATCGCTCCGCAAGCTTCAGTCGGGAAAGGCTTTGGAAGGGTGGCGCAGTCATTACCGGCTGCAGCGTTACATTCGTTGGCGCTTCCTGCAGAGCCCTGCTGCAGGCTGCCACCTTTGCCGGTGCAGTTGGTCAGGCCAAGGTCTTCCAGAGGAAGGGCGGTGTTACTGCAGCTATCTTCGCCACCGTCGACACAGGTGTAGGGGCAATTGTTATCATTCAATGCCTCATTGGCGCAAAGAGAGTCCCAATTGAAGACACAGCACCAAGAATCATATGAGCACACTGAAGCCTCGCAGCTGGAATTATCGCAGCCCGGGGTCTCTTTTGGCTCAACGCATGTTGCCGTTGGGATGTCGCCGCTGTTGAAGCAGTTGAGGGCGTTTATGCATCCTGACAACAAAGAGGTGCCACGTTCACAGGCGGTATTACATAGGTTGAAAATGGGCTGGATGCTAACGCTGTTGCAATCAGTGCCGCCTCCGCTTACGCAGCAGTTTAGCTCGGCAGCGGTCAGTTGGCGGGTCAACTGCAACCATCTGCTGACCTGAGGTGAAACGCAGGTCGCCTCTACCGCAGAATTCGCATCATCAAGCAGGGTATTGGTAATAACTTGGCCGCAAACATTCAGGCAGCCGCCGCAGGAGTCAATGACCGCCTGGGTGATGTTCTGGGCGCAGGAATTGCCCTGCACTTCACACCCTTCAGCGGGACATCCATGGGTGCCCCAGAATCCGGCTGTACGGCAGATCTCGTCGGCCGGCTGGGCCTGAGCCATTATCGGCAAGAAGGCAACTACCATCAGCAGGGCCACCGCAAAGATCATACAGCGTGTAAACAATTTGGTTCGCATCACTTTTCCCCCTCTTTAAATAAAATCGGTTGTCTTATTAATACTGTCCCCCCAACGACAGCAAAATTCATTCGCGCCACCTCCTGATTATGGATTCCCCACGCAATGATTCATTTTCATCGTATCGCATAGTCATTGAGTCAACAATGGCGCCTCTTGCCTTTTTTGTTCAGAGAAATGCTCTGTGCCAGCAAGAACACTCACGATAATCGGGCAAAATCTGTCTCGGAAGGTGAGGGCTGGTGCCTGCGGCCCTTCTTGTTGCTCATTTCAAAGGGCAATCCTCAAAAGTTTCGGTTTCTTGAAACTGAGGAGTAGCCGGTGTAATCGACGCTCCAAGCATACACGTGCATTTGCATGGCCCGAGATCTATTGACAACAACTGGCAGCGTAAATACTGTTCTCTTAAAAATAACTGCAACTCGATTATCGCTTTTAAGACTTATTTTATAGTCTTCCCAATCTGGTCTAATGTTCCTTCAATTCGACAATTATTACATCAGTATTCGTATCTCCTATGTTTTCGCCGATGTGTTGATGCCCCTTCATCCAAACAATACTCCCCGCCCTGACGTCAACTTCCTGCTTCCGACCATCCGGAAATGTAAGCCTCCGCCTGAAAGAAGACTCCGCATACAATACGTAGTCAGGGTGATAGTGTTGTGAGGTTTTGTCCCCGGGCTTATCGTGATACCTGAGCACCCTGACGCGCTCGTTTTCCAGTACAACCGAATACTTGTCCCCATCTGTTTCAATAGGGTCCCGTGTATGAGACTTGAATACCATTTCTCTCCTCCTTACTTTTATTTCGGAGGCGACGGAAATAATGCATAAGGCGTCTGTGGTTCTTTGTCCGGGGGGACATATGCGGGTGCCCGTTCGCCGCCAAATCCGAGATACCTCATAAATTGATACAGCGCGCGGAGATCGGGCTCCTCCATTATATTCAAGTCAAACCACGGCATCGGAGGTCTTGCCCTCAAACCCTTGGCCAGCACAATCCATTGATCCTCCGTAAGGGATCGTAAAAGGAGTCGTAAATTAGCCGGATACGTTGTTCCCCACGTCCCACGCCAACCGAATCCGCTTCCGCTCAGCCACAATTTTTCCGGCACCTTTCCCTCTGAAAGTAAAAAGCCCGGAGTATGGCAGTCATTGCAACCCCCGATCTGGCTGATGTAACGCCCACGCGCGATCAATTGCTTCTCAACCGACACTTCCGCCCGGGCTTCCTCAATCAAACTGATACCCCAAAAAACCACGCCCAACAGACACACTGCAATTATCTGCAAAGTCTTGCACATGAGATCCTCCCGAATGGAAATCTCTCTCAACCCAAGTTTATCATGGGCTGCATGTGAAAGGAAGAATGGAACTGTCGGTCGTGAATCATAACAGAAGACGGCTTCACCGGGAAGATCTGCCGCCGTGTTCTGTAAAAGGGCGACAGTGCCTGACCCGGTTTTTGTGGAGCTCGCCTTATGAGTCTGATAGTTTCGGGTAAAGTGCGGTTTTAATCTACCTTGATCTCGCCGGGTGAAGGATGGTCACATAATGCCTTTTGTTTCATAGATCGGGCGGGCGATGTCCCTCAATGAATTAAGCCTTCCGGCAAAAAAGAGAGAGCCCGAAACCGCGCAGATTCCTGCTGCGAGGACGGTGTACGGCGCGCCAATTCTGCTGGCCAGCCATCCGGCGAATAAACTCCCAAAGGGCATCGTGCCCATGAAGGACAACGCAAACAGGCTCATCACCCTGCCTCTCTTGTCATCATCCACAATGGTCTGCAGGATGGTATTGCATGCCGCCATCTGGACCATAATTCCGAACCCGATGAAAAACATCAGCAGCATCGAAATCCAAAGCTGCCTCGAAAAGGAAAAGGCAATCAACCCGAAGCCGAAGATCGAAGTTGCTGCTACTATCACTCTGTCGAGACCCCTGACAGTTTTTCGTGAGGCGAGATACATGCTGCCGGCAAGAGCGCCGACTCCGGAAGAACCCATCAGAAAGCCGAGCGTGTGAGGCCCGCCATGCAAAAGCTCCTTTGCAAAAACAGGCATGAGGACCTGATAGGATATCGTCAGACTGATTAAAGCCAGGAGAGACAGAATGGATCTGATCGGGGAAAAGCCGAGGGAATAGACGAAACCCTCCTTTATTTCGTGCAGGATCCGGGACTGACGTGATGTACGTTCCTTCTGACGCATTCTCATCGCAAGCAATGCGGTCAGAACGGCGAGATAGCTGAGTCCGTTCAGCAGGAAACAGACCCCTTCGCCTGCTGCGGCAATCAGAATCCCCGCGATGGAAGGCCCGAGCAGACTTGCGCCGGTGACGAGGGACGAGTTCAGGGCAATCGCGTTGCCGAGGTCTTCCCTGTGCTCGATCATTTCGATGACGAACGACTGGCGCGTCGGGATATCGAATGCGGTTATACAACCCAGAAACGCGCTGAGAAACAGGATATGCCAGACCTCGATTCTGCCGGTTAAAACCAGAACGGAAAGAACGAATGCCTGGAACATGGCGAGCGCCTGAATAATGATCAGCTTCCGGAGGCGGTTCCCCCTGTCTGCCAGCACCCCTGCGAGAGGCGTCAGGACAAGGGCCGGTATCTGACTTACGAAACCCACCGTGCCGAGGAGTATCGTCGATTTCGTCAGGCGGTACACAAGCCAGCTCATCGCCAGTGTCTGCATCCATGTGCCTACCAATGAAACACCCTGACCTACGAAATAGAGCCTGTAGTTTCTGTGGCGAAGTGCGCGGAGCGTATGCCTCATTATCGTCGTGCGCGAGCGCCGGCTGTTCTCATTTGTTCCGCGGCAAAATCATCAATCCAAATTTCATCAGTGAAGGACAAAGGCTGCCTTGTTACCTTATTTGCAGATTTGATTTCTGCACTCACGCACCTCCACCGAGCACCTTGTAAAGCGTCACCGAATTTGTCAGACGCGACAGGCGAACATCAATCAGCCCTTGCTGCGCACTGTAAAGGGAGCGCTGCGAGTCCAGGACATTCAGGTAGCTCGATATGCCCTTTTCGTAACGTGCCTGTGACAGAAAATAGCTTTTGGCGGTCGCATCGGTCAGGGACTGCTGGGCCTCAAACTGAGCGCCGATGGTGCCGCGTTGTGCAAGGGCATCGGCTACTTCCCTGAAGGCGCTCTGGATAGCCTTCTCATACTGGGCGAGGAAGATTCGGCGGTCGACTTCGCTCACCTTCAGATTCGCGCGGTTTCGTCCCGCATCGAATAGCGGCAGTGTTATTTGCGGTGCAAAGAGCCATGTTCCGGTCCCTCCCTTAAAGAGTCCGGAGAGCGCATCGCTGGAAAGGCCGATGCTTGTAGTAAGGGTGATACGCGGGAAGAATGCCGCACGAGCCGCGCCGATGTTGGCATTGGCTGCCTTGAGAAGGTGTTCCGCTTCGATGATATCGGGGCGGCTCACAAGTACTTCTGACGGCAGGCCTGCGCTGAGTTCCTTCATGGCGGCAATCGCACTGAGCCCCGACGGCAGGAGATCAGCAGGTACCGGCGCGCCGACCACAAGCGCCAGTGCGTTTTCGTCCTGGGCCACCTGGCTTGTGAAGCGGGCGATATCCACCCGTGCCGAATCCACGCTCGTCTGGGCCTGACGGAGGTCGAGTTCCGATGACGCGCCGGCTTCGAAGCGGCTCTTTATCAGGTTATAGGAAGTCTGCTGGCTCGTGAACGTATCCTCGGCGATCTTCAGCCGGTCTTTGTCGGCGGCAAGGGTGAGGTAGTTGTTTGCGACTTCCGCCACCAGACTTATTTGAACACTTCGGCGTGCCTCCTCTGTGGAGAAAAACTGCTCCAGTGCCGCGTCCTTGAGGCTCCTCACCCGTCCAAAGAGATCGAGTTCGTAGGCACTGAATCCGAGGCCTACGCTGTATTGGTGTGTTGTTATGGCATGCCCGGTGGCGGAGAGTACTCCTGGGGTCCTCGCCTCGAGGGCGCTGCCGGCGGCATCGACCGTCGGAAAGAGATCTGCGCGCTGGATCTGATAAAGCGCCTGCGACCTCTCGATGTTCAGCGCGGCTACCCGCAGATCACGGTTATTTTCAAGTGCCAGGCTGATCAGCCTCTGGAGCTGTGCATCGACAAAGAATTCCTGCCATTTGATTTCAGCGGCAGAGCGCTCGCCTGCGCTCTCCTTATACGCCGCTCCGCTTGGCCATTCGGACGGAACCGGCGCTTCAGGCCGCGTATATTTTGGGGCCATGCTTGTACAGCCCGACAGGATCAGAACCAGAAGTGAGACACTGAGACATTGAGTCATTCTTTTCATATCACTGTTCCTCCGGAGCAGTCGCAATAACAGGCGCGGCGGCATGCGATTTGTATCTTTCCCGGCCGAGCAGCCGCGACACCAGGACGAAGAAGAATGGAATAAAGATCAGGTCGATAAAGGTGGCAGAGAGCAGTCCGCCATCGACGGCGGTGCCGATCGCATTCTGGGCGCCGGCGCCAGCCCCCTTGGTCAGCGCCAGTGGCAGCGTGCCGAAGAAGAAGGCCATCGAGGTCATGATAACCGGGCGGAGCCGGATCCTGACCGCCGCAAGAGTAGCCTCAACCAACTCATGCCCCTCTCGCAGCTGCGCCTTGATGAACTGGATGATCAGGATCGCGTTTTTCGTCGAAAGCCCCACGGTGGTAAGCAGGCCGATCTGGAGATAAATATCGTTCGGCAGGACGCGGAGCGTAACCGCTGTGACCGCTCCTACGAGGCCGAGCGGCAGCATCAGCAGATTCACAAAAGGGATGGTCCAGCTCTCGTACAATGCAGCCACTGAGAGAAACACGACGAGGAGCGAGATCGCATAGAGCGCGGGTGCCTGGGCACCGGCATTCTTTTCCTCGTACGAAAGGCCGGTCCATTCATAACCGATTCCAGGCGGCAACTGCGCCGCCATCTTCTCCATCTCGGCCATCGCCTGGCCGGTGC
>JAWOKY010000066.1:0-3609 GCA_033853975.1 Thermodesulfovibrionales bacterium | reverse complement strand
TGCCATTCCCGTCAAGGGGCAGCTCCTCCGCATCCTCGCTGAAACGGAACCCAAACCGCTTGCCCTCGAGCGCATTGAAAAGGAGAAGCGCATTCTCCTGGCCTTCGACACCATCAAGTGCTGCGTGCCCCAGGGCACTGAGGGGGGAGCGCGGCTTGAGAGTGATGTGAATAAGAAAATGAGTTAGACAGGCAAGTCAGGATTAACCGCGAAGACAAGAAGAGCCTTTTGTCCTCAAAGAGGACTGTTTGGGTATTTCCGTTCTTTAGGGCATCGCGGTAAATCCTTTCCACCTTCATCTTCCGTCATGATATGACCCAACTCACCGAAGAGACCTTTGAACAGACGCTTCAGGCCTTTATCCGCTCCGAAGAGATCGACCTTAGCGAAGTCTCCTTCATTGATCCCTATGGCATGCTGGGGCTCCTCGAGATCGGTGAACTCTGCATGCGCGAAGACGTGCGGAAGACCGTCATTCTTCCGAGGTCCGGTGAGGTTCTCAAGTACCTCGAGCGCATGGATTTCTTCGCCCATGCGGGCCGTTATTTTTCCCTTGAACACTCCTCCCCTGATGCATCTGAGAAGTATCAGCGCAACTCCGATTCCGATGTGTTGCTCGAGATCACTCCCATTGGGCAATCGAACGACATCCACTATATCGTTGGGAAGGTGAGAGAGCGCGCCCAAGCCATCCTTGCCACGCACCTGCGCTACGACGACCGGGCCATCAACGGCTTTATCGTGGCCCTCTCCGAGGTCTGTCAGAACATCATTGAGCACAGCGAGAACAAGGGGTTCGTGGGCATCCAGAAGTACCGGTTCCAAAGCATGAACAAGAACGTGGTCAAGATCGCGGTCATGGATGTGGGCATCGGGTTTCGGGAATCCCTTGCCGGCAGGTTCAAACTGAGGAGCGACCTCGAGGCCATCGACAAAGCGCTCCTGCATGGAGCGTCCCGCTACGAGGACGAGGGGCGCGGCCACGGCCTTGCCGCCGTCCGCAGATTCGTCCATCAATGGCAGAGCAAGCTCTCCATCCGTTCAGGCACGGCCCGCCTCTCCATCATCCCCAAATGGGCCCGAGGCAGGGAACACGAACGGAATCTCACCCACTTCCCAGGTGCTCAGATCAACATCCTCCTTCCGGAGGTGTAAATCTCTTGTTGCCCTCTCTTGATCCCTGTCTTTATGTTATTTCCGGATGGTCATAGCGGGATGTCGGGGCTTGTCCTATTCCTCAAATTTTGCTTGACAAACTGTTCGAAATATGATTCAATTGATTCAATTGAATTAACTATCCTGAAGACACGGATAAGCTTGAAACACCATATGCAGGTCCCTGAAACATCTTAATGCGGAAATGATCAAGTACGACCTCTACAGATTCCTCAAAGAAGAGCTGGGGAACGGCTCAAAGCATCTCGTGACGCGACCGTCGGGGGAGAAAATCCGGGGGCGAATCGAGCGGGACATGGAGAAGGAGCCGGACGGGGCCGTCATTGCGCTCGATTTTGTGAAGATCGGGATCATAGACTACTCCTGCGCAGACGAGATTGTGGCGAAGCTCGTGTCGCGCCTTTTAGGCGGCGAATACGGCGACAAGTATCTCATCCTCACAGGGCTGAACGAAAACCAGAAGGAGAACATAGAGGTGGCCCTCGAGCGGAAGGGCCTGGCGGTCATGGCCGCGATGAAGGACGGCGACAGGATCGTATTGGGGAACCTGAACAATTATCTCAAAGACACCCTTGCCTTTGTCTCCATACGGAGAAAAGTGACCGCCAAGGACCTCGCGGATGTCAGGAAGCTCGAAGCAAACACGAGCGGCACCCGGCTCCTGAACCTGCATAAGAAGCGCCTCGTTAAACGAACGGAAGAGAGGCGGAGCGACGCAACGGTATGGGTCTACGAACTGTTGTGAGGGCCAATTTTCGTTGACGGATGCTGTTACCCGATGCTACAATACGCAGTCTTTCGGTATCATGCACGATGAACAAGTTCACGAGAGAGGTCGTCCTTTTCCTGGCCCAGGGGGCGTACAGCGGCCGGGTCCCCGTGGCGCCCGGGACCGCAGGAACGGCCGTGGGCGTGCTCATCTATCTGTGGATGAGGCGGCTTTCGCCGGAGGCCTACGCTGTATTCTGCCTCCTGTTTGTTCTTATCGGGGCATGGATTGCGGGTCGGGCCGAGGGATTGCTCGGGAAGAAGGACCACCCCTCGATTGTGATCGATGAGGTCGCCGGGTATCTTGTTTCCGTGGCCATGTTGCCCGGGACCTGGTCTTTCATCATCGCGGCATTCGTCCTCTTCCGGATCTTTGATATCGTGAAACCCTATCCCCTGAGGCGGCTTCAGACTCTTAACGGGGGCGCCGGGGTTATGTCCGACGATATCGGAGCCGCAGTGTATACGAACCTTGTGCTCAGGATCGCCAGTGAAGTGTTTAATATTTGACCGCAAAGGGCGGAGGGCACGTGCGGAGCGAAGAACTTCATGCTCTTGCGCTCTGCTCTCTGCAATGGTGCTTTCGTATGCGCGCTGAAATCATAGCTACGGGTACCGAACTTCTGGCCGGCGGTGTACTCGAAACCAATACCTTTTTCCTCTCGGAAGAGCTTCTGCTCATAGGACTTGAAACGGCATTCAAGACTGTGGTCGGCGATGACGAGAAGGACATGGAAGAGGCGCTCCGCAGAGCCATGGATCGGGCCGACGCAGTGATAGTTACCGGGGGGATCGGCCCGACCGAGGACGATATTACCAGAAAAGTGATCGCGAAGATCGTCAAGCGGCGCCTAGTGCTGAACGAGGATGCCTTTAAAGCCATCCATGCCAAACGTGCCGGGAGAAGCAGGGAGTATGCGAGTGCGAGCGACCGGCAGGCGTTGATCCCCGCGGGTGCGCGGCTCCTCCAGAACCCGGTGGGATTAGCGCCCGGCTTTTTCCTTGATGAGGGAAACACATTCATCGCCGTTCTCCCCGGTGTCCCCAAGGAAATGACGGCAATGTTCAGCGAGGGGCTCAGACCGGTCCTTGAGGAGCGGTTCGGCGGCAAAGCGTTCATCAAACGCAGGATATTGCACACCTGCGGCATGACCGAGTCAGCGGTGAATCAGGCCATACAGGACATCATGAAGCGCGAGGAGCCGATCGTGGGGCTTACGGCAAAAGAGACGGGTGTCGACATCCGCATCCTCGCGCGGGAGGCCGATGCCGAGCGGGCTCAATCGCTCGTGGAAATCACGGAGGCGGCGATACGGGGAAGGCTCGGCGACGTCATCTACGGCGTGGAGGGCTTGTCCATGGAAGAGGTGGTGGGCGCACTCCTGAAACAACGCAGGATTAAGCTCTCAATTGCCGAATCCTGCACTGGGGGTCTGATCGGCGCGCGTATAACGAATATCGCCGGGAGCTCGGAATATTTCGACCGGGGTGCCGTCGTGTACAGCAATGTCTCGAAGTCCGAGATGCTTGGCGTGCCAGGAGAATTGATCGAGCGCTGCGGCGCGGTCAGCAGCGAAGTGGCGGCGGCCATGGCACAGGGAATCAGACAGACTGCGAAAACGGACCTCGGGCTGGCGGTCACCGGTATTGCAGGCCCCGGCGGCG
>JAWOKY010000065.1:0-3243 GCA_033853975.1 Thermodesulfovibrionales bacterium | reverse complement strand
AGACCCGCACCGAACTGTCCATTTTGAAAAAATACGCCTGCGCTATCATGGAAGATTTAGGCGGCGGGGACATCGTAGAACTCGGTTCGGGAGAAAACCTGAAAATAAGAAGTCTCCTCGATGCCTGCAGGTCGTCTTTGGCGGATTTTCGTTACATCCCGGTCGATGTGAGCGAGTCGGCCCTCTTCGAGTCGGCAATGGAGTTGATCGACTGTTATCCGGCACTTGAGGTATCCGGTATAGTCGCGGATTTTACGAGACATATGCAGCATATCGGCGGCGGCAGGAAAAAGCTTTTCCTCTTTTTCGGAAGCACCATCGGAAACTTTTCGGATGGAGAGAGGGCCGCCTTTCTCAGGGACATAGCAGGGCTCATGGGGCCGGACGACCGTTTCGTCCTCGGAATCGACATGATAAAACCGGTCCCGATTCTGGAGGCTGCTTACAACGACAGCGAGGGAGTGACTGCGGAATTCAACAGGAACATCCTGCACGTTCTGAACAGGGAACTCGGTGCGAGTTTCGATCCTGCCCGCTTTGATCATGTGGCATTTTATGACAAGCAAAAGGAGCAGGTCGAGATGCACCTCAGGGCGAACAGCGATTTCGTTGTCGACATCGGGGACCACGACTGCCGCTTCCTCTTTCAGGAAGGGGAGACTATCCATACCGAGATATGCAGGAAGTTCAGCAGGGCCTCCGCCGCGATGATGGCCGAAGACGCCGGTCTGAAGATAGAATCGTGGTTTTCCGATCTCCGGGAATGGTTTTCCCTTGTTGTGATGACCCGGAGCAGGCGGTAAGACGGCTGCTGTCTCGCGGCATGCTCCAAGATTTCCTGCGTTTAACTGTGGAATTTCACGAACTTGACAGAGGTGCCATGCCGCACTATGATGGAATCGCAACAAGGAAGTAGAATCCCGCAAGAGTTTATCACGAACCGGGGGTGATGCGAAGAGACAATTGCCGCACAAGGTTTTGGGAAAAGAGTATTGTGCAAAAAGAAATCTTCCAGGAGGGAAGCACGATGAAAAGAACAAAGGGGAATGTTATCCGGTTGTTTTGCACTGTCATTGCTGTTATGACTGTTATCTTCGTAGGTAGTGCCGGCAACGCTTTTGCTTCTGCCGTCAAACTCTCTGCTGCTGACTTCACTTCGGACGGAGGGAGCGGGACATATTTTAAGTTGTTCTCACAAGGAACACTAGAGGGGGACTCTTCAAATCCTTGTCTTGTGGCGCCGGTTAATATTCCGGGCACTGCCACAAGCATAGATAAGATCGTAGTTTTCTTAACTGACGACGGTTCTGGTGCTTTAGCCCCCTGGTTTAGACTTACCGGCCTCAACATGAAAACCGGCGATACCACGACATATTTCGTGGGTGACGTCACAGAGGGTACGACAACCCTGCAGGGAATCCAGATACCCGTTGGCATGCCAACCGAGGTCGGCCCCATGGTTTATCAGCTGGGCACATGCCTTGATGGCGGTCAGTTTCTTTACGGGGTAAAGGTAGTTTATTTTCCCTGAGGCGCGGCTCTAAGCATGACCCCTTGACGGCAGATGCTGAATGCGCGCTGTCAGGGGGTTTTTTATTCGATTTTTCCTTCCGACCGGGTAATTCTCCATAATCACCTGCTTCATTGTCCCTGCTTTCCCTTCACAATGAGTGGGAAAATAGTGTACTATTTCATATCGGGAAATGGGGCGACCGTCTATTATTGAGCACTGAGTCTCGGGCCGGCGGATGAAAAAATGAGCCTGTCCATTCTTCCGGGAAAAGATCATTCAGGGGTAGCCTTGATTTTACCGTGCTCAATGGAAGCGAGCAGGACGACTGATGAATAAGACGTGCGAAAAGCAGGGAGGTTTTGACGGTGGCGCATGAAAAGATACTGATTGTGGAGGATGAGGGAGTGGTGGCGCTCCACATCAGAAAAACACTTGAGAGCCTGGGATATGTTGTAACCGATATAGCCGCAACGGGCGAGGAGGCAATCATGAAGGCGATGACGAACAGGCCCGATCTGGTTTTGATGGACATAGTGCTGAAGGGCGCTATTGACGGGATAGATGCGACGGAAAAGATTCGCCCTCTTTTCAATATCCCGGTGATTTTCGTTACCGCCCACACTGACGAGGCAACGTTGCAGCGTGCCAAGGTGACGGAGCCTTTCGGATATATCGTAAAGCCGATCAAGGAGAGGGACCTGCATATCGCGATTGAATTCGCGCTCTATAAATCCAGGATGGAGGCAGAAAGGAAGTTGCTGACTCAGCAGCTGAAGGACGCCCTTGCAAAGGTCAAGACCATGAGCGGTCTTATCCCCATTTGCGCGTCATGCAAGAAGATACGAAATGACAGAGGCTTCTGGGACCAGCTTGAGCACTATATCAGCAGCCATTCGGACGCCGAATTTACTCACGGCCTCTGCCCTGAATGCGCCGTAAAAATGGACCCGGAATTCCAGAGAAGGAAGTGAATGGTTTTAATTTGCCTAGGTAATGTGCGGAGGGCTTTCCGGCGCTTAAGATATTTGCATTTTCGTAGTAATATTGCTTTGACATTTATCAGTGCTTCCTGATAGATTATTTTTAAGTGGCGATGGAGTTCGCCCTTAACCGCTCTTTTTTGTCGGAGCTGATGACTCCTACTCTCAAACCTGAGGGCAGGAGTTTTTTAATGCCTGGAAAGGAGACGGGTTTATGCATGAAGTCCGGGGAATGGCGGCGCTGTGGATATGCCCTGCCGTGAGGGAATCAGACAGCGATAAAAGGATGTGCATTCAATGATGAACTACATAGTTGTTTTTCTGGGCGGTGGCATCGGCTCTGTCGTGCGCTTCGTGATGGCGACATGGATAGGCCAGAAGTGGGGAAGGAGTTTTCCCCTGGGGACGTTCGCGATCAACGTCAGCGGGAGTTTCCTCATCGGTTTTCTGATGACCCTGATGGCCGAGCTTTTCATCGAAAACCCGCAATGGAGATTGTTTCTCGTAATCGGGGGCCTCGGAGGATACACTACCTTTTCGACCTTCCAGTATGAGACGGGCAAACTTGTCGTCGACGGGGAGATTGTCTATGCGGCAGTGAATGTGGTCCTGAGCGTTGCAGTCGGTTTTGTTGCATTGAAACTGGGCGAATTCACTGCGAAGATGATATAAGAGGTGATGAATAATGATCAGCGAAGGCCCGGGCAAGAAGCTTACAATTTACACTGACGAGGCAGACAAGTTCCACGG
>JAWOKY010000064.1:0-5141 GCA_033853975.1 Thermodesulfovibrionales bacterium | reverse complement strand
CTTCGACGTCGGCACACCGGAGGACTTTCCTATCTCGTACGCCGTGGCGGGGTGCTGCCGGAGGAGCGACAGATAGACCTTTGCCTCGTACTCGGACAGACCGAGAGAGGTGAATTTTCCGATTATGTCCTTCATTATTATCTACCTTAGTAGTTAATATAATCGATCGGCGCTCTCCTGTCAAGAAACGGGGCGACCTCCTGCCTTTTCCAATGGCCGGCAACCCTGCCATCCTCTAGCGTCAGGACATGGGTGATCGACGGAATCAGCTCATCGCGATGATGCACAGCCATGACGATCCCGGTCCCGGACCGCGCGACGCCCTCCATAAATTCCCGAAAGTCCTTCCTTGATCGACTGTCGAGGCCGCTACAGGGCTCATCAAGAATGAGGATGTCCGGATCGTTTGACAGTGCCCTTGCGACAAGCACCTTTCTCATCTCGCCGTAAGACATACGCCCGACTTTCTTCCTGCCGAGTCTTTCGATGCCCAGGGTTTCGATCAGCTCCCTCACCTTCGCCCGCTGTCCGCGGCTCACTTTCCGGTAAAGCCCCCTGCTTGCAAAAAGGCCCGAAATAACCACTTCTTCCCCGGTAAGGTCATCGTCGTAAAGGGCCTGCAGTTCGGAAGAAACATAACCTATCCTCTTTCTGACCTCCCACAGGCTTTCCCCGCCTCTTCCCCCAAACCAATCCACGCTGCCGCCCAGGGCGGGGTGCAGTCCGCCATAGGCCACCTTGAGGAGAGTGGATTTGCCAGAGCCGTTTTTCCCCAGCACCGCCCAGTTTTCGCCCTTTGCCATCTGCCAGTCGACGCCGTCGAGCACCCTCTGGTCGTTTACGTAGACGCTTGCGTTTGCTATCCTGACAAGATATTCTTCCTCATCTCCGCAACATTCAAAGGCGGTCATCGCCGGCATTTCAGCTTCCGGCTCCTCCCTTTGCGGGCAGGCGGACGGCGATACCGGGGAGTCGCCGCACCTTTCCTCGGCTGAATAAACCCTCCCTTCCTTGAGAAAGAGAACGTGAGATATGGAAGGTATCAGCTCTTCAGGCCGGTGAGTGGCATAGATGATCTGGGTGCGTCCTTTCGCCATCTGTTCAAGGATGGAAAGGACATTTTCCCGTGAAGCCGCGTCGAGGCCGTCGCATATCTCGTCAAGGAGAAGGACCCGGGGCCCTGCGACAAGCGCCCTTGCGATCAGTACCTTTCTGGCCTCGCCCCGGGACATCGCGAGGATGCTTTTTTCTCTGAGGCCGTCTATGCCAAGCCCCATCATAAGCTCGTCAGCAACGTCGGTCAGTCCTTTCGCAGGTCTTTCATGGAGCCATATCGAATGGAAGAAGCCGGTATGGATTACCTCCTCGCCGGTCATATCCCAACCGTTTCTGATGTAGGCATCCTGAAGTTCAGGAGTAACGCAGGCGATGTGCTCGTGGATGCCGAGGGGAGTATCCTGTTGGTCTCCGTCGAGCCTGTAGCTTACCTTCCCCCTGCCGGGCCACGGACTGACCTCACCGTGGATAAGCTTAAGGAATGTCGACTTCCCCGAACCGTTTCTGCCTGTCACCGCCCATTGCTGGCCATGACCGAGCCTCCAGGAGACGCGGCGAAGTACCTCCCTGCCGTCGAGGACGACATCGGCATTTTCGATTCGGATGATGTATTCTTCTTCCGGCATGCCTTCGGCTTTTCTCATCGGCGCCTTTTATACTAACGCATAGCGTCGGGGCGTGGAAAGAACGGGGTCCATTTTCCATCCTTTCCCTTCGGATTTCTTGAAAATTTCGGGCCTTTATGGTACAAAACCTTATGGCCTTTTTTTCTGCCGGAAACATCGAATAGAGGAAACCTGTGCGGTCGATCGGACGTAAGAGACTCATTCTCCCGCTTTCTTTTATCATGGTCTTCACCTTTCTTTTCACTTCTCCATCATCCCGGGCCTCGGCAAGAGGCGCCGGCAGGATCACCTCTGATGAAAGCATCAGGGAAATTGCCATAGTTCGGCAGTCCGGTCGGAGAAATCAGCGTCCTGACGTTCTCTTCCGGGTCAGTGCAGAGATAGCGGCCGACAGGAAGGCCCGAGAAAAAGGACTGTCCGGCAGGGAGCGCATTGCAGAAGACCAGGGCATGCTCTTCGTCCTTGAAAAAGGTGAACCCGGGGCATTCTGGATGAAGGGCATGAAATTCCCGCTCGATCTCCTTTACTTCGACAGGCAAAAGAGGCTCATAAGGATACTGCAGACACTTCAGCCATGTGATATCTGCCCCCGGTACCCTACGCCCGGCGATGCCGCTTATGTCCTTGAGGTCGGCGGAGGAACCGCAGCAAAATACGACATCGTGCCGGGTTCTTCTTTCGTCTTCACCGGCGGAGAACCGGGGAGGCGCGCCCGATGATGCGCTGGTATGCGATATATACGAAACCGAAGGCCGAAGACTCGACAGCCAGGCTGCTTGCAAACGCCGGCATCGAGGTGCTGAACCCAAAGATACGGGTGAAAAAATATGTGAGGAAGAAATATGCTGAAGCGATAGAGCAGCTCTTCCCCTGCTACGTCTTTGCGAATTTCGACACCAGCACCCACAGCCACATGATACGCTACACACGCGGCGTCAAGTATGTCGTAGGCAAGGAACAGCCCCTTGTGGTCCATGCAGAGATAATCGACGCTATCAGGGAGCGAACGAAAGACGGCATAGTCCAGCCGGAGACGGACCATTACAGCCGCGGGGACAAAGTCATGATCAAGGAAGGTCCTTTCAAGGATTTCTATGGAATATTCGAGCGGCACATCTCCGGGAAAGACAGGGCGATGATCCTCCTGGAGGCCCTTTATGTCAAGATCGAGATCGAAAACACGTCAATAAAAAGCGCCTAGTACGGCGATCGATTCGTCAATATTCAATCGGTACAACGCACTTTCATGCGGGGCAGAGGACCGGCATCGGGAACATGATCCTCAGCCCAGATTCAGGAGCACCATCCCCGTGGCAGGATCCAGCGATCTTCTGGCGTTCACACCGTCTATCTCAATGACGACAGCCTCAAGCACGAGGAACGTCTCTGCGTCTTCCCTCAGGCAGCCGACCTTCACCATGTCCCTCTTGCCGAAGGCGCCGTGGAGATGGACCTTTGGGTCGTCTCCCTGCCAGAATATGGTGCCAAAACCCACCACCTCGTGGCTTTCGCCCAGCCGCTTCCAGACCGGCATCGGGGGAAACTCGTCCTTTTCCGGGCCGACCACTATGCCCCCTTCCCTCATGCCGCCTACGAGATAGACTGCCGCAGCCGTAAGCTTCTCCTTTTTCGCCAGCTGCACAAGATTGTCGAGGACATCGTCTTTGTCTTCGAATCTGATGACGACTATCCTGCCGGGTTTTCCGATCTGATATTGCATAGCCTCTCCGCCTTTCTTCTCTTGTCCTGCCGGTGGTCCTTCGTCAGGTCGCCGGTGTCTTAGTTTACCCTATCGTTATAAAAAAGATGGAGTCGGACATCCGAAAAAAGCCATAGAACGGGCATATGATTATTTTTTGCAACGCAAAAAGGGCTCTTGACATCCCCTCTGTGATGGGGTATCTATGGAGGGCGGCACAGGGAAAAAAGGCGGATAGCCCTTTACGTCAGACTTAGAAAAGGAGGGAAGAATGAACAATCGTTTCAACCTTTTTCTGGTGGTCTTTCTTTTCGTCTGGGCCGCTTCATTTCCTCTGTCTGCATCGGCCCAGCAGAAGGAAGGGTACGGGAAGAGCCGCCCGGGTTCGCGACATGCAGATGACGGAAAAGCGGTCATCTCCGAGACAGGCGAGGCGAAGGAATATTTCAGACCGGACATCGCAATCATCACCCTCGGCGTCGAGACAAAGGAAAAGACTGCATCTCGGGCGGTCGAAGAAAACGCTGAAAAGGCAAAGAGCATCATCACCTCGCTGAAGGGCCTGATCAAGTCCGCTGCCGGTGATTCGATAAAGACCTCTTCCTTCACCCTGCAGCCGGTCTATGAATACGACGCAGCTCTGAAGAAAAACCTGCTTGAGGGCTATATGGTCAGAAATCTGGTGACGGTGAGGACAAAAGAAACCGATATGGCAGGACGCATCATCGATGAAGCGGTCCGAAGCGGCGCCAACACCGTTCAGGGCCTGAACTTCACCCTTTCAGATGAAAAAGAATTTTGCGAAGGCGTGCTGAAAAAAGCGGCCGAAAAGGCAAAAAAGGAGGCGGCCTACGTCGCAAGCCTTCTTGGCACTGAGATATCAGGAGTCAAGAGTATTTCGTCGTCATGCGGCAGTGAAACGCCGCATCCTGTTTACGGAGGCGTACTGGCGGCAAAGGCTGCGGTTCCCGAGACAGTCATAGAATCGGGAGATATCGCAGTCATGGCATCGGTGAGCGTTGTTTTCCGTCTGAAACAGGGCCGGCCGCGATGAAGCCAGGGCTGCCGTAATACTTGAGGGAACTGGTCAGTTGCGTTTACCCCCGCATTTATTGATGGGGGAAAAATACAGGAGGGTGATACATGAAGCTCGATGAGGAAGATGCTGTAAAGAAAATAAGCATACGCGTTCAGATGGGGGGGAAAAAAAAGCCGATACAGAAGGAGGCCATCGTTAACGTGAAATCAGGAAAGGTCATCTGTTTTGTCCCGAAGTCCAAAAACTGAGGCTGTTCTTTAGAACCTATCCCAAAATTGAAATGGTTCACTTTCGCCCTATTGTGTCATTCCGGCTTGTCCGGAATCTTTCTTTGTTTTCAGAAAGATTCCCGACGCGCCTGCCTACCGGACAGGCAGGCTTTGCTTGCGGGAATGACAGACTTACACAAAAAATAGATTTTGAGATAGGTTCTAGTGTCAGATCCGGGGAATCTGCCAGTCCTGCAATCATACCGACGTATTGTTGGACATTATTTTCCCGACCGGCTAATGTGATGAGACCCGGCTTCGGGAACGGACTTTCCTGAGCAGCATTGCAACGCCGATACAGATCAGCGACAGCAAGGCAAGCATTCGGAAGCTCTGGACAAACGCAAGAAGCTGTGACTGTTTAAGCAAGGAGTCGTAGATAAACCCCTGGGCGTGATGCTGTATCTCCGCCGGCCCCGTTCGGGCCCCAAGATAGCTCCCGACCTCGTCAA
>JAWOKY010000063.1:0-16192 GCA_033853975.1 Thermodesulfovibrionales bacterium | reverse complement strand
ATCGAGAAGTTCCTCTCCCGGATCGGGCTCGCCCTTCGGGACTGTCCAGGCGCCGATATCTTTTCCCTTCCAGAAGGGTCCGCCGGGATGCACGAGAAATACCTCAATAGCAGTGCCTCGTTTGCGGCACATGAGAAGCCCTGCGCTCACCTTCTCCATGGACATATTCTATAGTATCCCTCCTGATCATAAGGTCTATTCATGAGTTCTTGCTATGAAGGCAGCCCCGGTGACTTGTGCTTTGGTGGTTCCGGAATTCAGCGTGTATTCCAGGAAGACGTCTCAAAGTGAGGAGAGGTTTCCCTCTCCTCATTATCTTTCATTTAGTAGCGGTCTCCCCTTTCACCGTGATCGCGCATATCGTGATCTCTTTCCCGATGTTCCATTTCTTCATGCCGTTCGTTCCCTCTTCCGGCACGCCAACCTTCGTCTCTATCCCAATGTCTGTTCCTCTCCCAGCCGCGCCAGTTTCTGTGGAAATCTCCATAGCCTATTCTCGGGCGGTCACCATAGACATGCCGAAAGTCCGGAGGCACCCCTATCACTGCGCGGGGAACTACCGAGGGCTCAACATAGCCCCACGGGCCGTTATAGCCTCTCGCCCTGAACCAGCGGCCTTCATATGGGCGATACCAGTATCCATGGTAAAAGAGGATATCAACATCCGCCTCAGGTGCAAAATAGACGTATGAACCCGGGATAACTACTACCGGAGGAGGTGCGGCAAAGGTGTAGCCGGGGATATTGATGCCGATACCTACGCTTACCCGCGCTTCGCCTGTTGTTGCAAATCCGGCAATCACCAGAAACACGGCTAAGGCAATCATGAAACCTAACCTCTTTGTTTTCATGATATTGTCCTCCTTTATGCCTTTGTTTCGACAACACTTCGGACACTAAACTGTCCTTCTTTTCCTGGCTTCATTCTGGCATGAGTTTCGTGTATGCGCAACCGCGAAACAGAAGCGCGAGGCCTTCGCAGCCATAGTTACGGCCTTTAAGCGGGATTTACCGCCTCTTTTTAAACATTCCCTTCCTTTT
This sequence comes from Thermodesulfovibrionales bacterium, assembly GCA_033853975.1. Lineage (GTDB taxonomy): Bacteria > Nitrospirota > Thermodesulfovibrionia > Thermodesulfovibrionales > UBA6898 > JAWOKY01. Next base: position 15,151 of record JAWOKY010000063.1, on the reverse strand, counting down.
TCATGCGTTATCTTCGGAAATCCCCGATCTTTTTTTCTACCGTATCTCCGTAATATACTCTGGCCGGCAGGAGACGCAACGGCAGCTCCTTTTTGCGGTCCTGCCTTTCAGTCTTTTATAATTATGAATGGACGAACTCAAGGACGAGCTGATCGCCGCAAAAAAAACGTACACCCTTTACGAACTCAATAACCTCATCAAGGCGGAGATAGCGGACGCCTTCCCTGCCGCATACTGGATAACCGCCGAGATCGCGGAGGCGAAATGCAACCAGAGAGGTCACTGCTACCTCGATCTTGTCGAAAAGGAAGACGACCGGACAATCGCTCAGATTAAAGCGACGATCTGGGCATATGAATACAGGAGGCTCGCTTACAGGTTCGAGGCCGCAACAGGAGAGACACTCAAGCGCGGAATGAAAATACTGTTCCTCGCGTCTGTCGGCTTCCACGAGGTATATGGCCTGAGCCTGAATGTCCGCGACATAGATCCGACATACACGATGGGCGAGATGGCACGAAGAAAAAGAGAGGTTATCGAGCGCCTCACCAGGGAAGGGATCATGGACCTTAACAAGCGCCTCTCTTTGCCTCTCGTTCCCCAGAGGGTCGCTGTAGTCTCTTCCCCTACTGCGGCGGGTTACGGCGACTTCGCCAACCAGCTCGACAACAACCCTTACGGATACAGCTTCGTCCGTCTCCTTTTTCCCGCGCTTATGCAGGGACAGGTGGCCGAAAACTCGATCATCTCTGCGCTCGAGGAGATCAGGCGAAAAAGACGGCTGTTCGACGTGGCAGTTATTATCCGGGGGGGCGGTTCCGTTGTCGACCTGAACTGTTTCGACGGCTACCCTCTTGCGTCCCATATAGCGAAATTCCCTCTTCCGGTAATCACCGGCATAGGTCACGAAAAGGACGACACCGTCGTCGACCTTGTTGCACATACACGGATGAAGACGCCTACCGCTGTAGCCGAATTCCTGATATCGGGCGTCAGGGGTTTCGACGAGAGGATCATGGAACTAAGAAACAGACTCGTCACGTTTTCGGAGCAGATGCTTAAGGACGAAACCCACAGGCTGCATTCTCTCGGTCAGCGGCTTCGGTTTCTCCCGGTGAGGCTGAGGGCCGCTGTCGAAAACAGACTGCTCGTACTGGAAAGCGGGCTTTCGGCCTCGGTCTGGCGTCTTATGCAGAAAGAGGAAAACCGTCTTCACCGGATCGAACAGGCCGTAAGACTCCTTGATCCTCAAAACGTCCTCAAGAGGGGATACAGCATCACAAGGCGCAAAGGGAAGGTGCTTCGGGACGCCTCTTCTGTGAGGAGGGGTGATGTCCTTGAGACAACTTTGCATAGCGGCAGCATAACGAGCGTCGTTGCACGAAAGGGGGACAACGCAGAAGATGAGCAGAAGCAGACAGATAACTTACTCCCAGGCTTTGACTGAACTTGAAAAGATCGTGAGTGAAATCGAGTCGGAGGAGATCGACGTCGATGCCGTGGCGGAGAAGGTGAAGCGGGCGGCCTTTCTTATCACGCTCTGCAGATCGAGGCTGAAAGATACAGGAGAGGAAGTCAAGAAGGTTCTCGCCGGCATGGAAGAAAAGACCGAAGGCGGCGAAACGATGATTGAAGACCTCGGCCTCGACTGATTCGAGGCGGATACGCTGAAATTGCGCTTATCCTCACCCGGGAGAAGACACCCAGCCGCGGATCACCTTTTTGAAACATTCGAACACGGCAGGGTCATACTGGGTGCCCACTGTCTGGCTCATGATCCCGAGCGCCTCTTCCATAGACAGGGTCTTTCTGTAAGGCCTGTCCGACGTGAGCGCATCATAGGAATCCGCAACTGAGATGATCTTTGAAGGAACGGGGATATCCTCCTCCGCAAGCCCCGAGGGATAGCCTTTCCCATCGCATCGTTCGTGATGGTGGCAGATCCACTGCGCGACCTCCCTCAGCCTGCTTATGTGTTCGACCATCTTCGCCCCTGTAATGGGGTGCTCCTTTATTCTGTTCATCTCTTCTTCGCTAAGCGCACCTTTTTTGCGCAGGATATCCTCCGGGGTGCCGATCTTCCCTACGTCATGGAGAAGTCCGGCCAGTCGAATCCAGTTGACGACCTCAGAGGCAAAGCCCATTTCTACGGCAACTGCGGCGGCTGTCTCCGAAACCCTTTTTGAATGTCCGTAGGTATAAGGGTCCTTGGCGTCTATCGCAAGGGCAAAAGACTCGGTGACACTGAAAAGGATGTTCGTGATCTCTTCATAGAGGAAGGCCTTTCTGATCGAGGTGGCACACTCCGATGCGATGCTGTGGATGAGTTTGATCTCGGTGGAAAAGAACTCATCCCCGTTTTGTTTGTCAGTGGCGACCACAGCTCCTATTACGACTTCTTCAACCGTCAGGGGTGCGATCATGATGCGTGTCACAGGGAAAGGGAACCCTTCGAACCCCTCGTCCTCGTTTACGTTACACACGGTCAGGGGCTCCATCTTCTCATACACGCGTCCCAGAAGGCCGCGCGAGGGGTCAAAGACCATGGTCGAGATTCTTTCAGTGTCCGCGCCCAGGGCGACCTTCGGAACAAAAACCGGCGTCGATGCCTGCCCCGGCTGTGGATCACAGGGTATTGACATGCAACCGGAGGCCGGCATGTCGGAAGGTTCTCTGCAAAGAAGAACAAAGACATTCTTCGACGGGCAGATACGCATCACTTCATCTGCGGCGACTGAACAGATATTTGAGACGTCCAGACCGGTGCCAAGCCGCGAAGAGAGCCTCCACATAAGCGAAAGCTCATCATAGTTTCTCGCCACCTCGCCTGAAAGACTCTCTATCTCGTAACGCATTGCCGCTATCGAGGCGAGGTTGCCTCCCATGAAGTCCAGAGATGCCGGGGACACACTGCCCGACGGCACCGCCACATAGCCCACCGTTTTCTCCCTCAGGGTAACGGGCTTGACGGCGTGCTCCTTGAGGTGCACGCCCTCCGGAAACTGAAGCAGCAGACTCCCGTCCGGCCCAAGGAGAAACACCGGGGTGCCGAAGCCCTCGGCATATTGCCGCAAAAGATGCTTAAGACTGTTTTTCTCTATCAGTTTCAGTAGCATCGGCACCACATGCGTCCCCGCCAAGAACGTCGAACAATTTCCTCAGCCCCTTCCCATACCCCTCCCCGCAAAGACCAATGCACCTTATACCGTCAAGCGGAATGTCTACCAGAAGAAGGATCGGGATTTCGGAGGAGACAGAATTCTGCCTCAGGGCCGAAACGGCCTTATAGGCATCGTCCTTTGAGGTCATCCCGACAATAATAAGCTCCGGATGCGCTTTTCTTAACGCTGCGGCGTCGACGCCGCGCTGGACGGTCGTTTCATGGCCCCTTGTACCCGCAAGGGCCTGAAGATTTCTTGCGTCCTCGGGGTTGTTCGATATGATCAGTATTCTTCCCGTCTTTTTCCGAAGCGTATCTTCCATCGTCTGGTAAGTCTGAAGGCTGTTGAAGGGCCTGGAGATGTACCCGTCGACACCGATCTGGAGCGCGCCGGTTTCGTCATTGATAACGAAGGCCAGGAAAAGAGGTATGCCGTGCGCGCGGGAGACAGTCCTTATCCCGTCCATCACCTCTTCATCTTCGGGATATGCAAGCACGATTCCGCTGGGCATGGTGTTTCTTATGATGTGCAGCGCCACCCTGCTGTTAGCACCGACCGTCTTGAAGCCCTCCCTTTCAAGTGCCGCCCCCAGTGCGTACCGTGCGACGACCGAATCATCCAGCACAAGTATCTGCCTCGTAAAAACGCGGGGCCGGGGCTCTTCCCTCGGAACAGGGCTCTCCGTTCCATCACCCTTCGGAACGGTGAACAGAAACCTGCTTCCCTTGCCTATCTCGCTTTCGACCCATATTCTGCCTCCATGGGCCTCGATGATCTTTTTCGAAATGCTCAGTCCAAGTCCTGCGCCTTTGGGCCTCCCCTGCAGGTCATCCCCTATCCTGTAAAACTCCTCGAATATCCGGTCTTTCTCTTCAGGATAGATACCTTCGCCGGAATCAGCGACAAAGGCTGTAATCATGCCAGGCGCCCCCTCGGCCTCATCGGCTCCGATGGTGATACCGCCCTGAGCGGTGAACTTAACGGCATTGCTCAGGAGGTTCAAAAAGACCTGCAGGAGCCTGTTTCTGTCCCCTTTCACCAGCGGCAGTTTGTCCGGGACCTCTGTGTCAATTCTGAGGCCCTTGTCCTCGGCGACGGGGAGCATCATCCTCGAAGAAGAGAGCACTATCTCCTTCATGTCCACGTATTCCGGCCTCCATTCCACCTTCCCCGCCTCCATCCTGGTCAGGTCGAGGATCTCGTTTGTAAGGAGCGTGAGTCTTTCGCTCTCTTTATTTATGATGCCGACGAACTCTTTTCTGGTTGGCTCATCGATGTCGCCGTAGGTCAGAAGTATCTCCGAAAAAGAGCGTATGGACGAAAGGGGAGAGCGCAGCTCATGGGAGACACCTGCGATGAAGCGGGTCCTGTTTCTGTCCCTCTCCTTGATGCTTTCATAAGACTCCGAAAGAGAGTCGCACTTCGCCTGGAGGTTTATCCCCTGCAGGTTCAGTATGTTTGTCAGGCCATGATACATGTCCGTAGTCTTCTGGAGTGAGTCCATCTCCCTTTTCAGGTTATCCGAGAGACGGCCCGAGGTCACCGCAACGACCAGAAACGACATGTCGTTGATGGCAACCGTATAGAACGGGTACCCTTTCCCGCCGAGCACCGGCAACAGGGCATAGAGGATGCAGAAGGTCAGGGCACTCAGCAGGAGCGCCCTGGAATTGGCAGGAATGAGCATCACGACAACGGGAAAGTAAAGCAGTCTCAGCTCACTGTGTACCCCTCCGGTGAAATAAATCATCGGGATCAATGCCGTCAATGCAAAGTATAGGAAGAGCGTTTTCATTCATTGACTTTTCATGATGCCCCTGACCATTTCGACAACCTCCCGGGGGCTGAAAGGCTTGGTCATGAAGTGGTCTGCCCCCTCCCTGAACCCAAGCTCCCTGTCCACTTCCTGTCCCTTGGCGGTGAGGATGACGACATAGCTTGCCTTCAGGGTCTCGTCTGATTTTATCGCCCGGCAGACGCTGAGGCCGTTCATCTTCGGCATCATGATATCGAGGAACATGATTTTGGGCCTGAACTCCTTCGCCTTTTCGATAGCCTCCTGCCCGTTGTCGGCGGTGAGTACTTCAAACCCCTCCTTTTTCAGGACAAAGGCAAGAGACCTCTGGATAAAGGGCTCGTCATCAGCAACCAAAATATCCATAGACCCTATGTATCACATATCCCGCGGAGAGTCAACATTTTGCTGTTGCGTCATTTTGCTGCTCCATGCCGGAAAACTGCGGTAAAGGAAAACAGGTATTATCTGCAGTGTATGAGGCCGGGGTATTACAACCGGGAAGTGCTTTGCTTCCTGAGCCTTTCCATGCCCTCCAGTGCGCGTATGTGGCCCGGAGACAGTCTGAGTGCCCTCTCAAAGAAGCCCTGTGCCCTCCTTGGGAAGTCCAGGTCGAGATAGACGAACCCAAGCTCGGCCAGATACCCTGCGTTTTCCGGCGAGAGTTTTCTCGCTCTCTCGAAGGCCCTCTCGGCATCCTTCGGCCTTCTCTGTCCGGCAAGGCTGATGCCATGGCAATAGTGGTATTCCGCCACCGTATCGTCGAGATAGACCGCCCGTCGGAAACATTCCTCCGCCTCCGCTAAATTGTCTGATGCAAGCCGGGTCTTGCCTTCGACAAAGGCCTCCCTTGCCTTTTCACGGGCAGCCGCGATGCCCGAAGACCGGGAAACAGCCCTCTCATGGGCATTTCCCCTGGTGTCATACTCCTTCCTTCTTGCGGGATCGGAAAGGGTCTTATAGGCCCGATAGAGAAAAGCGAAAATATCGCTGAGCTGCTTTTTAAGCGTGTCGTCATCCATGTAGAAATGCATATCAGGATGAAACCTCTTGGCCGCACAATAGTATGCCTTCTTGATCTCGGCAACCGATGCCCTCTCGCTCACGCCGAGTATTCCGTAATATCCGAGACGTTCGTATCCCTCGGCCATTTCAGCTATCCTGGCCTTGAATTCCCCGCCAACGGTACGGACCTCAGGGTGACCGAACCGCTCCTCTATCTCCTGTTGGGGCATTTCGAAAAAACCACCGTCTTCCTTCTCATCCGCTTCCATGATCCTTGACTGAAGAAGGGCATAGATTATCTTACGGGCCTCGAAAGACGGCAATCCGCAGATGGTGAGTATCTGATTTACGGTCGTTCGTCCGTCCACCAGCGAGACGATTTTTCTGCCGGCATCGTCCAGCGTTATGTCCTGGAAGAAATAGATAGGGTCAGCGGAAAAATGCAGCGTACTTTCCAGGGAAGGAATTCCTTTCCTGATACGGCTGATGCTGCTGATCCGCCTTATTCCGGAAAAGATGAGGTTCGCGGGGGAAAGCCGCAAGGTTATCACCTCTTTCGCCGGGAGCTCCCTTTCCTGAAACGAAAAGATCCCCTTTTCAAGTGTAAAGAGGCTCTCGATTATGTTCTCCGAGTGGCGTCTCACGGCCCGGATGAGCCCGTCAGGGTCGAGATAGCCCAGCCTTACAAGCGCTGTGCCCTGCCTTTGTCCGGTCCGTTTCATCTCTGAAACTGAATGCTCAAATTGCCCGGGCGTTATGCGGCCCTCCCTGAGAAGCAGGTCGCCAAGTCGGTCCTCGGCCCGGTTCGAGGCGGAAAATATCATGTCTCCGTTACTGACATATACTTTCTTTTCGATATCTCCGCTTGTGACAGTCAGGATTCCCGTCTTCCCCGTCTTTTGTAATCCCAACAGGATTTCCGCAAGTTCAAAGTCTTCGAGACGGCCTTCCAGTCTGCCTCTGTTTCTGATGCCGACCCTCAGCCCCGCGCCGCCGGGGAAGGACCAGACTATCTCTCCGGACATGCGCATGTTCAGATCGGCGGCGCTCACTTCCACCGCCTCCCCCCTTGCAAGGGTTGACCTGCCGTCAATGAGCGCGCCCAGGCCTTCCAGGGAATAATTGATGAGCCGTGCGCTGACAATTCGTCCGGCGAAATTAAGATCAAGGTCAGATGCCTTGTCGTATCTCTTGTACTGTCTTCTCTCTTTCGGGGTCATACTATGCGGTGACATGGATAATTCGGCTGAGGACCCTTATTGTATGAAATCCATCCATCCGGTGCGTCCCGTCAATAGTAGCAGAAATCACCCTGCATTGTGTGAGAACTGAGGCATCCCGCCGCAATGGTTGCCTCCGGATTTTCGAGCCCGACTGCGCCTCCGTTTGCCGGGCATTTTCTGTTGCAATCGCCCCGAAAGCCTACTAATATGTAACCAGGTCGTTTCATTCTTTCATCCATCTTCGAGGAGGTAAGCCATGCCGGTACGCAAAGCTGAGGCAGTCTGGGAAGGGAACCTTAAACAGGGAAAGGGAACGATGAGACTCGGCAGTGGCGCCTTTGAGGGCGCCTATTCATTCGCTTCCCGGTTTGAAGAAGGAAAAGGCACGAACCCGGAGGAACTTATCGCCGCAGCACATGCCGGCTGCTTCTCAATGGCGCTCTCGCTCTTTCTTGAAATGGCAGGCCACCCGCCCGCCCATGTCCACACCGTTGCAAGCGTCCGCATCGATAAGGTGGGCGAAGGGTTCAAGATAACGACGATCGACCTCGATACCGAGGCAAAGGTGCCTGGAATCGACGAGAGGAAGTTCCTTGAGCAGGCCGAGGCAGCGAAGAAGGGATGTCCGGTTTCTGTTGCGCTCGCAGGCACCGAGATACGGTTGAAGGCGAGGCTTGTTCAGTAGGCGGCGTCCTTTTCCCTGCGGCAGGCGCTGTCGACAAAGCCCTCGATATATCCCCTGAGTTCCACGCCGTCGGCCTCTTCTATTTCGTACGTCACCGACACCGAGTCTTTCGTGAGATTCAGGAGCCTCCTCAGGTCAATCGGAGTTGCGATGACTACGACGTCGCAGGGCGTCTTCTCTATTGTCTCCCTGAGTTCCTGCATCTGACCTGGGGCATAGCCCATCGCCGGAAGCAGGTTCTTCAGGTGCGGGTATTTTTCGAAGGTCTCTCTGATCGAGCCTTCCGCATAGGGCCTGGGATCGACGATCTCCTCTGCGCCAAACCGCATTGCAGCAATGAAGCCGGCCCCGTAGGACATGCCGCCATGAGTGAGCGTAGGACCGTCTTCGACAACGAGCACCTTCTTCCCCCTCATCCCGTTGGGCGGATCGATGCTGATGCGTGAGGCCGTATGCACGATGACCGCCTCCGGGTTGACCCACTTGATGTTTTCCTCGACCTTTCTGATCTTTTCCTTGTCGGCAGAATCCACCTTGTTGATGATGGCGATATCGGCCCTTCTGAGGTTCGTCTCGCCCGGATAATACTGAAGCTCATGTCCCGGGCGATGGGGATCGAGGACGACCGCCTCGACGTCGGGCCTCACAAAAGGCAGGTCGTTATTGCCGCCGTCCCAGACAATGACATCTGCCTCCTTTTCAGCCCGGCCAAGTATATCCTCGTAATCCACTCCGGCATATACAACAGTACCGGAATGAATCAGGGGTTCGAACTCCTCTCTCTCCTCGATCGTGCAGCTCTGCATGTCGAGGTCTTCAAGCTTTGCAAACCGCTGCACCCGGCTTCCACCGAGGTCGCAGTAAGGCATCGGATGTCTGATCACCACCGGGGCCATTACCTTCTTTTTCAGGATGCCGACGATGTAACGGGTCACGCCGCTTTTGCCGCAGCCGGTCCTGACGGCGCATACGGAGATGACCGGTTTGGCCGACCCGAGCATCGTCTTGTCCGGCCCCAGAAGCGTAAAGTCGGCGCCCATCGAAAGACACAGCGACGCCTTGTGCATTACATAGGAATGGGAGACATCGCTGTAGGCGAAAACGACCCTCTCGATTTCATGCACCTTGATGAGATGTTCGAGCTTTTCTTCCGGATAGATCGGGATGCCCCTGGGATAAAGGGGCCCGGCAAGTTCAGGAGGATAAAGACGCCTCTCGATAAAGGGTATCTGGGTTGCGGTAAATGCCTTCACCTCGCAGAAGGGGTTGTTCCTGTACACCATGTTGAAATTGTGAAAGTCTCTTCCCGCCGCGCCCATGATGATGACGCGCTCTCTTTTCACCGGCCGCCCCCGCAGGTGGCGTTGATAGCCTCTTCAAGGACCGCGAATCCCTTGTCCATCTCCTCCTTCGTTACAACCAGCGGAGGGGCAAGTCTTATGATGTTTCTGTCCACGCCGCATTCAAGCAGGATCAGGTCCTTCCCGCGGCAGTAATCGATCACCCTCCTGAGGCCTTCCGTGTCGGGGACGGTGCCATCTTTCACAAACTCGATGCCGATCATAAGACCGAGGCCCCTCACGTCTCCGATGCCGCTGCATCTCTTCTGCATCTCGCGAAGACGCCCGAGCGCATGGGCTCCCGTCTCCCGGGCATTTTCGAGGAGTCCCTCTTTTTCGACTGTGTCGATGGTGGCAACCGCAGCCGCGCAGGAAACGGGATTGCCCCCGAAGGTCGTGCCGTGCGCGCCCGGCGGCCAAGCGGTCATGATCGTTCTGGTAGAGCCCACCGCGCTCAGCGGCATGCCCGATGCTATCCCCTTTGCCATGGTCATAATATCAGGCACAACACCGAAGTGCTCCGAGGCAAACCACCTGCCTGTCCTGCCCATGCCGGACTGCACCTCATCGAAGATCAGAAGGATGCCCCACTTGCTGCAAAATGCCCTCAGCCGCCTGAGGAAATCGGCGGGCGGCACAACGTACCCCCCTTCGCCGAGCACAGGCTCTATGATCAGGCAGGCAGTCTCTTCCGGGGGAATGAGATGCCTGAAGAGTCTCTCGAAGTATTCGTAACAGTCCATGACGCACGAATCCTTCCTTTGACCGAAAAAGCAACGGTAGCAGTAAGGATAGGGGGACTGGTAAACCGAGGGCAGAAGGGGGTGATATCTCCTGCGGTATTTTATATTCGACGTGGTGAGGCTGACCGACCCGAAGGTTCTCCCGTGGAATCCGCCCGTGAACGCCACGATCCCCTGCCTCCCTGTGTGATGACGGGCAAGCTTGATCGCACCTTCAACAGCCTCGGCTCCGGAATTCGAGAAGAAGAACATGTCGATCCCCGGTGGTGTGATATCCCTCAGCCTCCCTGAAAGTTCAATGAGCGGTTCATAGTGGAAGATGCAGCCTGAATGGATAAATTCCTCCGCCTGTTTTTTTATCGCCCTCACGACAGCCGGGTGGTTATGGCCGATATTGGTAGTTGCGAGGCCTGAGGTAAAGTCCATGTACCTGCGGCCCTCGAGGTCTTCCACGTAGACGCCCGAAGCCCTTTTGGCGACTATATCGGTATGGATGATGAGCGCGGTTGTCAGAAGCTCTTTGGCCCTGTCTATAGGCCTTTCCATATCATCCCTCCTGCCGGTCTATCTGGGCCTTCTGAAGCCTGCCGCTGAAATCCCTGTAAATGACCTTCCACTTTGTGTACATCTCGAGCGCCCCTCCCCTTCCCCCTGCCTCTTCGTGCCCAAATCCGCTTTTCTTCGTACCTCCGAAGGGAAGCTGTATCTCGGCTCCTATCGTCGAGGAGTTTATATATACGATGCCTGTGTTGAGTTCTCTCTCTGCGACTGCAGATTTGCTCACGTCGCGCGTGTAGATCGAGGAGACGAGCCCGTACTGCGTACCGTTGACGATGCCGATTGCGTCGTCAAGATCCCTGGCCTTTATCACCGAGACAAAAGGGCCGAAGACCTCTTCCTGCGCGATCCTCATCTGCGGGTCAACGTCGGCGAAGATCGTGGGCTCGATAAAATATCCCTTCGCACATTCGCCCTCGGTACAGGCCTTCCCGCCGGTAACAAGCCTTGCGCCTTCCTTCTTGCCTATCTCGATATAGCTCAAGACCTTCTCCATCTGGGATGCATTGATCAGGGGTCCCACGTCGACCTTCTCTCGGAGGCCGTTTCCAAGCCTCAGTCCGGATGCCGCCTTTTTGAACATTTCGAGGAAGCGGTCATAGACCGCTGCATGGACGACGACCCGGCTGGCCGCTGTACACCTCTGTCCTGTCGTTCCGAAACCGCCCCATACCGCGCCCTCGATCGCAAGATCGAGATCGGCGTCATCCATCACGATGATGGCGTTTTTTCCGCCCATCTCGCAGGAGACCTTTTTCCCCTGTCCTGCTGCCGCGGCCGCTATGACTTCTCCGACTGCTGTCGATCCGGTAAATGACAGGGCGTCGAGGCCCGGATGGGAAGCAAGATACGCCCCTGCCTCCTCGCCGCTTCCATGGACAAGGTTGAGGACCCCCCTGGGTATCCCGGCGTCGTGCAGTATCTCCACGAGCCTCGTTGCGCTGACCGGCACATGACTGCTTGGCTTGAAGACGACCGTGTTTCCGCAGACCAGGGCCGGCATCAGCTTCCACGCGGGGATGGCGATGGGGAAATTCCAGGGAGTGATGAGGCCGCACACACCGACGGGAACACGCACGGTCTTACAGTCCTTGTCGGGCAGTTCGGAGGGTATCGTCTCACCGCTCAGTCTTCGCCCCTCGCCCCCCATATGGTAGGCCATGTCGATGGCCTCCTGGACATCGCCAAGGGCCTCGGGCAGGACCTTCCCCATCTCCCTCGTCATCAGTTCCCCGAGTTCCTTCTTCCGTTTCACAAGGGTCCCGGCGGCCCTGAAGAGGATCTCACCTCTTTTGGGAGCCGGCGTGAGCCGCCAACTCCTGAAGGCCCTTTTCGCCGCTTCGACAGCGCTGTCAACGTCCTGCTTTTCGGATCTGCTCACAACGCCGACGACTTCCGTCGTATCCGCGGGATTGATGCTTTCGAAGGTCCGGCCCGAAACTGCGTCTTGCCAGTTTCCGTCGATAAGGTTTTTCGCCGACACAGTCATCAGGCACCTCCGTGAAAGGTTGCAGGCGAGGCGAAATTTCAGAGGTATGAGGGGGCCTCGCCGCTGCTCCGTCCTATTGCATTTATTGCAGATTCTCCCGCAACCCGGAAGGGTTGTCAAGGCAGGAAGAAGACGCACTCGGGCCCGGCAGGCAGAAGAATTTAGATTATGGAAATCAGATCAGGGCAGGCGGGGAAGGCACTGTCACACACAAAGTACATTCAATCTATCTGTTTTGCAGGCAGGGCAAACCAGAATGTCGCACCGCGACCCGGCTCGCCCTCTGCCCAGACCCGGCCGCCGTGCTTTTCGATCACCCTCTTGATGATCGCCAGTCCTATCCCTGTGCCCTCGAAGTGCTCGGCGCCGTGCAGCCTGCTGAAGAGGCCGAAGAGTCTGTCGGCATACTCCATATCGAATCCCGCCCCGTTGTCCCTGACATAATAGATGTTTTCATCCGCTTCCGCGGCCCCGCCGATTTCGATCGCAGCAGGATCGACACCTCGCGTAAATTTCAGTGCATTCGAGACAAGATTGAAGAAGACCTGCCGGAGCATCGAGCGGTTTCCGGAGGCCGGCGGGAGGGGCCAGACCTCGAACCTGACGGTTCTTTCTTCTGAAGGGGGCTTCAGTTCCTGTATGACTTCCATTGCGAGGGCCTCCATATCCACCTCGTCTATATCCAGGCCGACCTCCTTTGTGCTGACGCGTGAAAATGCGAGGAGGTCCCTGAGAAGCTGCTCCATCTTCCTGGCGTTCCTTCCGATGATGCCGAGCATCTCCCTGACATCGTCATCGAACTTTTCTCCGTTGTCCTCAACAAGTATACGGGCGAAGCCGCTGATAGCCAACAAGGGCGACCGCAGATCGTGCGATGCGGAATAGCTGAAACTCTCCAGGTCCCGGTATGCTGCCTCCAGCCGGGCCGCATGCTGTTTGAGTTTTTCCTCTGCTTTTTTCTGATCGGAGACATCTTCCATCACCAGGAGGACATAATGCTTCCCTTCAAACTCAATGGGGCTGGCAGTTATCAGGAAATAGATCTCACGCCTCCGGTCGCCGGCAAGAACGTGCATCCTGGTCGTCTCACGGCAGACATCTTCTCCATCGAACGCCCTCCCCACGGACCTGCGGATGATGCAATCACCACAGTGTTTTGAATAACCGCAGCCCAGGGGTGTCTCGCTTGAATGAATGCAGTGAAGGAGGTTCCCTCCTCTTTCGAGCAATGCGCGATCGCTCTCGTCTCCTGCCAGTTTCAGCGCTGCTTCATTCACACGGACGACATTCAGGTCACGGTCGACGATAAAAAGCAGCGACGGCACCACATTAAAAAGGTGCTGAAGAAAATCAGCTTTTCTGAATAAGTCTTCCTTCATCGCTTGTCTGATGGACAGATAGCAGGATTGCTCTTATCTATTATAGCTTTTTAGGCGATGATAACGACAGTCTGCGGTTACACTGAAAAGACCGACTGCGCTTATTGCGTTCCGAAAGAAGCAGGGCGTGAATATCAGCCGAGAGATTCCCTGAAGGCCTCGACGACAGCCCCGGTCACCGGACCCGGCATCCCTTCTCCTATCACCCTGCCGTCGATCTTCACCACCGGAACGATCTCGGCCCCTGTCCCGGTCAGGAAGCATTCGTCGGCGTTATAGAGATCGTATGGCGCAAGGGACGCCTCGACGGTCGCTATTCCGCGAGACCTCGCAACCTCGATCACGACGGCCCTCGTTATTCCCTCCAGCGCGCCCTGGTGTGCAGCCGGTGTCAGAAGTTTCCTGCCTTTCACGATAAAGATGTTATCGGCGGTGCACTCGGCGACGAACCCCAGCGTGTTCAGCATCACCGCCTCTGAGCAGCCCGCCTGTCGCGCCTCGAGCTTCGCAAGTATGTTGTTGAGATAGTTAAGGGACTTGATCCTGGGATCGAGGCATTCGGGAGGAACGCGCCTCGTTGAGGCGGTTATGATCTCTATGCCCTTTCTGTAGTATTCCTCCGGGTAGAGCTGGATATCGGAGACGATGATGATAACCGTCGGATTCATGCATGTCCCCGGATCGATCCCCAGGGGTCCCTCGCCCCTCGTCACGACGAGACGGATATAGCCCTCGCGTTTTTCGTTCATCCTGACGGCATCGATGACCGCGGCCTCCATCTCGTCTTCGGTCATCGGCATTTCGAGGAGAACCGCGGCCGCGCTTTGATAGAGCCTGACCACATGTTCCCTGAGCTTGAAAACCTTCCCTCCGTATATGCGTATGCCCTCGAAGACCCCGTCGCCGTACAGGAGACCGTGATCGAAAACCGATATGTGCGCATCTTCCTGATCGTAATATTTTCCGTCGATGTATATCTTCATTCCGCCTCCTCGTCGCTGAAGATGTCCCTCAGTTTCACGTACCTGTCGCCAAACCTCTCGCGCAGGGCCCTGTCGAACCTCCGTACGATCTTCATTATGTAGATATCATGCTTGATATAGTCCTCTGCTACGGTGACAAACCCCCTGTTTGTGCTCCATGCACCGGAAACCTTGCCGGACTTCCCCACAGTTCCCATCAGCACCTCCGCCGAGTCCGCGACGACGACAAGTCCCCTTCCTCCCTTTTCCCTGTAAAGGGTGTGCTCGATAGGATGAAGATATAACGGCCATGGTCGCGGTTCGGCCGGCCCGAAATGGACAGCGGCCACCTTGACCCCTCGTTTAAGTGCCCCGTCGATACTCTCATCGAACAGTCCGAGTTCCTCCTTCCAAAGCGAAAGGAGGACCGTTTTTTTTGCGCCTGTGATCATTCGGACCGCCTTCCCGATGAAAAATTCATAATCGCTGATGTTCCAGATATGAGAAAGCTCCCTGTCGCCCTTTATCGCCTGCAGTTGCTTTCCGAGAGAACTGATGACCGCCTCGACGGAACTCCTGTGCCTTTCGAGAAACTCCTCAGGTTCCAAAGGGACGTACCGTTTCGTCCCCTTCTCATCCATCGCGGTCAGCAGGCCCTTCTGAAGGAGTTTCTCGATCACCTCGTAGACCTTCGACGTCGGCACACCGGAGGACTTTCCTATCTCGTACGCCGTGGCGGGGTGCTGCCGGAGGAGCGACAGATAGACCTTTGCCTCGTACTCGGACAGACCGAGAGAGGTGAATTTTCCGA
>JAWOKY010000062.1:0-77802 GCA_033853975.1 Thermodesulfovibrionales bacterium | reverse complement strand
TTCTGCAAAATGTCTATAATTACAATTACCATATTATATGTAAAGGAAAGGAGGTGAATCGGATGAAGAAGACTATAGCTATCGTAGTATCCTTAATCTTTGTCCTGGCCTTTACGGCAGCGTCCTTTGCAGCAGCGAAGATCCATTCCGTCACCGGTGAGGTTACGGCGGTGGACGCAGCGGCCAAGACCGTTACCCTGAAGGCGAAGAAGGGGGAAGTCACTGTTTCCGTCGAGGATAAGACCTCGATAAAGGAAGGCAAGGAGAAGAAGACCCTTGCTGACCTCAAGGCGGGCGACAAGGTCACCGTGAAGTACACGGAGGCTGACGGCAAGATGACTGCCAAGAGCATCATGAAGGCCGCCGCTGCCAAGAAGATGGAAAAGAAGATGGAGAAGAAGGAGGAGAAGAAGGCTGCTCCCGCGCCTGCTCCTGCTGCGCCTGCGAAGAAACCTGCCGCGGGCGGATACTGATAAGACAATTGCATTATGATGCAGGGAATGCCTCCCCGGAAGACAATTCCAGGGAGGCTTCTTTTTTGGAGTCATCAGGCCGGACATTACGCCTGATGTATTTCATTTTCTCCGGCTCCTCCGGCGGTCCGCAAGCCCTTAAAAAATGGCCTCCCGCCCTGCATTTGATATAGAATAGTTTATGCACGGAACCAAGGCATGGATCCTTGATAAGAGAAAAAGGATCAAGGATTATTTTCTCCGCCTTTCCCTGAACAAGAAGCTTACCCTCATGATGCTCCTGCTGAGCCTCAGTCTGATGATCGTATACATCTACTTTTACTCGCGGACTGAAAGGGCGATGTACAACGAGTTCGAAAGGCAGACCGCCGATCTCTCAAGGGCCATCCAGGTGGGCGTGGAAGAGGTGACAAGCAGCGGGGCCACGGACGAAAAGCGGCTCCAGACGTATCTGCAGCAGCTGAACACACGCGGGGTGAGGGAGATTTCCGTGATCAGCAATTCCGACAGGATCATCTCCAGCACCAACCCAAAGAACATAGGGAAATGGATCACGCGAAGGAGAAAGGAGCTGATCTTCAAGGCAGAACTGGGGGAGCCGGTCACAGACGAAGGACATGCCTATAACGTCATCATCCCGGTCGTGGCAGGCAACAGGCATTACGGCTACATTCACCTGACGATCAATACTGAGGACTTTTCGGCCTTTCTGCGCAAGAGGCTTCTGCAGAGGATATTGGCGGCCGCCCTCGTCTTCGGAATCGGGATCGTGTTTATCGTCTATTTCGCGAAGCGCTATACCAAGCCGATCGAAAATGTGGTCGCTGCCGCGCGGATGGTCGCCGGCGGCGACCTCGATCAGGAGCTGAACACCGAGAGAAAGGACGAGATCGGTGAGCTTACCCAGAGTTTCAATTTCATGGTAAGAAAACTTCGTGATGAGCGCGAACTCGAAGAGAGGCTCAGAAAGGCGGAGCATCTTGCCAGCGTGGGGCAGTTCTCGCAGAGTATTGCGCATGAGATTCGGAACCCCCTGAATTTCATAAGCCTCTCGGTTGACCATATCAGGGAAAGGTATAAACCTCAGGAGGGAGAAAACAGGGACGCCTTCGACACCCTTATACATAACATCAAGAGCGAGATTCAGCGGCTGAGCAGGTTTGCCGAAAGTTTTCTGGAATACGGCCGCCCCCTTGAACTGAACCTCAGAAAAACCGACATCGTCAGGATCATCGAAGACGTCCTGAGTCTTGTTATGGCGAAGGCCCAGAAAGACGATATAGAAATAGTGAAGGAATTCGAGGCGGCCCCAACGCTTTCCGTGGACCCCGAATTTATTAAGACCTGCCTCTATAATGTTATCCTTAACGCCTTTCAGGCGATGCCCCACGGCGGCAGACTTACGGTGAGCACGCGGGAAATCGAAAACAGGCTTTATATCATCGCTGAAGACACAGGAGTCGGCATTTCGGAGGAAAAGGCCGCAAGGATCTTCGATCCCTTTTTCACTACCAAGGGCAAGGGACTTGGACTCGGTCTTGCCTTGACGAAGAGGGTGGTCGAAGAGCACAAAGGGAAGGTTGAGTTCAGGAGCAACGAAGGAAAGGGCAGCGCCCTGACGATCATACTGCCGATGGATAAGGAGAGCTGAACATGTCTGTTGTTCTTGTTGTGGATGACGAACCTCTTCAGAGGGAGATACTAAAGACGATACTCGATGACGAAGGATACGAGGCATATACCGCATCTTCGGGCGAAGAGGCGCTCAAGATCGTGAAGAAATTCCAGCCCGAGGTGATACTGACCGACCTCAAGATGGAGGGGATGGACGGCATTGAGCTGATCGAGTCGGTGCCGAAGGAGCCATTCGTGCCCTCGATGATCGTCATGACGGCCCACGGCACCATATCGTCCGCTGTAGAGGCGATGAAAAAAGGCGCCTTTGATTATCTCACAAAGCCCCTCGACAAGGATTCGCTCATCATGACTGTCAGAAGGGCGGTGGAGCGGACAGAGCTCATGAAGGAGAATCTCCAGCTGCACAGGGAGCTTTACGACAGGTTCAGGATAGAGGGCATTGTCGGCAAGTCCCCCAAGATGCAGGAGGCAATCGGTATCATGAAAAAGGTCGCGACGAGCCCTGCTACTGTCCTCATTCGCGGAGAGAGCGGCACAGGGAAGGAACTCGTAGCAAGGGCGATACACTATAACAGCCCCCGTCGGACGAAGGCCTTTACTGCGCTGAACTGCGCGTCCATTCCGGACAACCTCTTCGAAAGCGAGCTGTTCGGATACGAGCCCGGGGCCTTTACCGGTGCCATGTCGCGCAGGGTCGGTCTCTTCGAGGCTACAAACGGCGGCACGCTCTTTCTGGACGAAATCGGCGATATGCCGCTTATGATGCAGTCCAAACTGCTGAGGGTCCTCCAGGACAAGGAGATACGAAGGCTGGGCGGAAAAGAGGCGATCAAGATCGATGTTCGGATCATAACCGCAACGAACAAGGACCTGGAAAAGGAACTCGTCAATGGCGGCTTCAGGGAAGACCTCTATTATCGCCTCAAGGTCGTTACCATAGAACTGCCTCCCCTGCAGGAGCGGAAGGACGATATCCCGGAACTCGCCGAGTTCTTCATGAGCAAATACAGCCGCGAATTCGGCAAGAGGGTAAAGGGCATTGAGCCCGCTGCGATCAAGGCACTCGGGGAATACGGATGGCCCGGCAATATACGCCAGCTCGAATCGGTTATCGAACGCGCGGTGCTGATGTGCGACAACGATCTGATACGGCTTAAGGACATCAAGGGCGAGCTGAGGACGTTTCAGTCACCTGAGGCTTTTGATTTTGACCTGCCCGACGATGGGTTGAACTTCGAAGAACTCGAGGAAAAGCTCCTTAAGAAGGCAATGACAAAGGCAAACGGTGTTGTTGCAAGAGCTGCCAAACTTCTTGGGATGAGCTACAAGACCTTCTGGTACCGCTGGGAGAAATTGAACGTTGACAGCCCCGGCCAGAAAAAAGACGGCCCGGAATAGCAGTTTCCTGCTGATCCGCCTTATACCGGCGAACCCGGACCGTCTCTGCCGAAAAGACCTTTACTGGCCGATAATCTGCGGAGGAGGCATAGCGGGCTGCGGAGGCTGCATCGGCACAGGCGCGTTCTGTTGCGGCGGCACATACCTGCGGTAGCGGCGTCCAGGTAACGGGCGATAAGGAGTAGTGGGACCAGAAGGAGTAGTAGTGGCCGAGGTTGCCGAAGGGGACGAGGGGGTGTCCGCGTACAGTTCTATGCTGCTTAGTTTCCCCTCTGCATCATAGTGGATCAAATAATTCGTCGTCTGTGCAAGCGACAGCAGCCTCTCTATCCCGCGTTCTATGTCCAGACCGGAAAACTTCGTGGTTATCTTCTTGCCGTAAACCATCCTGTTTATCTCTACCGTACAATTGATCTTCTTCGCGATCTCGCTTATTACAGTGCCGATCTCTGCATCGACAAGTTCCACGCTCAGGCGTCCGTCCTCTACAGTGACGGAGGAAACAGGAGCGGGCGGCGCCTCAGCAGGCTGTTGGACCGTGGCAGGCGGCTGAGGCGGCTGAGGGGATGGCTGGGAATGCGCAGGGCCGTGCGGCAGCAAAACCGCGGCTGCCAGGAAAATAAATGCAAACGCCGTATTACGCATTTTTCTCTTCTTTCTGCGCCTGCCGTTCGGCGACAATCTTCTGGCTGAGCTGACCAGGCACCTCTTCATAGTGTGAGAACTCCATCGAATAGAGCCCCTGCCCCGAGGTGAGGCTGTGCAGCTGGTTGGCATAAGTGAGCATCTCGGCCATCGGAACAAGCGCAGTGATCTTCTGGGTGCCGCCGGACAGGGCATCGACGCCCTGGACCTTTCCCCTTCTCGAATTGAGGTCTCCGATGATCGCCCCCAGCGTCTCGTCAGGAATCGTCACCTCAACCTTCATCACGGGTTCGAGCAATACGGGCTTTGCCTCGACAACCGCCTTCTTGATCGCCATGGAACCTGCGATCTTGAAGGCCATTTCCGAAGAGTCGACCGCGTGGTAGGAACCGTCGAAGAGGGTGACCCGGAGGTCCACGATCGGGTACCCTGCGATCACCCCATCCTGCATCGCATCTACGATGCCCTTTTCGACTGCGGGAATGTACTGCCGGGGGATTGCGCCGCCGACGATCTTGTCCACGAATTCGAATCCGGTTCCTCTGGGCAGCGGCTCAACGAGGATATGACAATCGCCGTATTGCCCTTTTCCGCCGGACTGCTTCTTGTATCTCCCCTGAACCTTGGTCGAAGTCTTTATCGTTTCCCGGTATGGAATCTTCGGTGTCTTCATCTCGATCTCGACGCCGAACCTCCTCTTGAGGCGCTCCAGAGTGACTTCTATATGCACCTGTCCCATACCGGAGATGATCATCTCCTTCGTCTCTTCGTCCCTGCTGAACCTGAGGGTAGGATCTTCCTCAAGGACCCTGTGGAGGCTGACACTTACCTTTTCCTCATCGCCCTTGTTTCTTGGTGCCATGGCATAGGAGATGATCGGATCCGCGAACTTCACCTTGTCAAATACGATCGGTTTCCCATCGTCGGAGATCGTATCGCCCGTATTTGTTCCTTTGAGCTTTGGCACAACGCCGATCTCTCCTGCGCTCAGAGACTGCACCGGCACCTGTTTCTTCCCTTCGAGATAAAAGAGCTGGCCGATGCGTTCTTTTGTGTCGGCGGTGGAGTTGTATATTGTGGCGTCAGCACTGATTGTTCCTGAGTAGACCCTGAAGAGCGAAAGCTTGCCCGCATAGGGGTCCGCAATGGTCTTGAACACGTATGCCGAGAGGGGTTCATTCGGGCTGGGCTTGCGAATGACTTCGCTTCCGTCCCTCGGATTTTTCCCCTTTATGGGGGAGATCGCCGCCATTTCCTCGGGCGACGGGAGGCAGAGAAGGATGGTGTCGAGAAGATTGGGGATAGCGATATTCTTCAGGGCGGAGCCGCAGGTAACGGGAATAAATTTCCTTGCAAGCGCACATTCCCTTATGCTGGTGAGGAGTTCGTCAGCGGTTATTTCGCCTCCCTCGAGGTACTTTTCAAGGAGCGTATCGTTGCACTCTGCTATTCCTTCGACAAGTTTCCTTCTGTATTCCGCGGCTTCGTCCTGCATCCCGGCGGGAATCTCTGATTCTTCGGCCTTGCCGGCTTTGAAGGTGTAAGCCTTCATCTTCAGGATGTCGACGATCCCTGAGAATGAATCCCCGGCTCCGATAGGAATCTGCAGGGCAGCGGCAGTTGTGTCGAGCACCTTTTCGACGGCAGCGACAGCCTTTTCGAAATTCGCGTTGTCCTTGTCCATGCTGTTTACGAAAACAATGCTGGGGATATTGTAGTCGGCAGCGTAGCCCCAGATCTTGCGCGTCTCGGCTTTCACGCCTGAGACGGCACTGACGACCACGATGCTTCCGTCGACCGCCCTGAGGCAGCCTCTTGTATCCTCCACGAAATTGATGAAACCAGGGGTATCGATGAGGTTGATCCTGTGCTTGTTCCAGTTGCAAAAGGCGAGGGCCGAGGTGATGGTGATCTTTCTGTCGATTTCTTCGGGTTCGAAGTCGGTGACGGTTGTGCCGTCCTGAACGCTGCCGAGCCTGTCGGTCATTCCTGAATCGTAAAGCATCGCTTCCACAAGAGAAGTCTTGCCCGCGCCTCCGTGGGCAATTACCGCCACATTTCTGATCTTAGCCGTCTCAAAATTTGCCATTGAGCCCCCTAAAGAAAGAATGTATTTGAGTGACGGGCGGAGAGCGCCGCCCTGCTAAAAGACCATGTGTCTTCCTTCCAGTATTTCTTCAACGACCGGTTTTGATTCGATCTTCCTGTCGACCCTGTTCGACCAGACTTTCACGATAAGGAGACTGACGATGAAGGCGCCGAACCCGAAAACGGCGGAGAGGGTGTCGGGGTCCGCATTGGGGAAAATCCTGCTCATAGCCTCCTTGCCGAATACTGCCCCGATGACGAGCGCCGCAGCCGGAAGGCCGTATACGACCAGGGACCCTTTTGCATAGGCGAAGGCCTTCATTGTTACGCGCACTGTCTGACCCACCTTTGCCCCCGCCTGGTTGAACGCCTCTATCTCCATGAACTGCTCTTCCATCTTGCAGCCTGCAGTGCACCCTTCACAGGCGCTTTTCTTGGGCACATTTATGGTGGCGATGACGCCATTTACACTCTTTACGATCCCGATTTCTTCTATCACCATAGCATTTTAACACAGCCCGTTTTAAAAAATCCTGTGGGGTATAGGCCAGTTAGCGGGACATGGATGGCTTGTGAGGTACTGCCTGGAGGGCGTTTCAAAAGGATTCATGACCTCACATCTCCAGCAACCTCTTTTTGAGGTCGAGCGCAGCTATTGCGCCCTCGCCGGCCGCGATGATTGCCTGGTCATTGCCTGTCAGGGGACCGACGATGTAGAGGCCGTTGAGGGAGGATTCGTAGTTTCTGTTGGTGAGATATTTAAAGTCCTCAGCGTCTTTTTTCAGGTTCAGACCGGAGAGAAACTGGTCGTTTAACTTGTAGCCGAAATTGGACATGATCGCCGCGCATTCGATACGTCTGCCGTCCTGGAACTCGAGCGCCTCGATCTTTTCATCGCCGATAATCTTCGCCGGTTTACCGCTGACGAGCCGGATATTCTGCTCCTGGAGTTCTTCGATATACGGCTGAGGCACCTGGTAGTAGTACAGGACGAGCGTTATGTCCGGGGTATACATTTGCTTCATGCCGAAGGCGAGGTGGACGGTATGAAGCGAATTGCCAAGGACAACGAGCTTCTTTCCTGTCGTCTTGTATCCATCGCAGTCGATACAGGTATAGAAGCCTGCTCCGAGGAACCTCAGGACATTGTCGATAGGCGGTAGATTTTCCATCCCTCCGGAGGATACGATAACGAAGTGCGAAAGGTATCTCGTATCCTTCGTTGAGACCTCGAAAAATTCATGCCTTGCCACCTCTGTAACGGTCCCTTGCAGGATTTCGACATTGAAGCTTCTTGCCTGTTCGATGCCGAGCCTTATGATCTCTTTTCCGGATATCGCCTTTTGGGTGAGGAAGTTTTCTATCCGGCGTGCGTGCCATGTCCTGCCGCCTCCCCGATCAATGAGCAGTGCTTTTCTGTTATATCGGCCGAGATAGATCGCGGCCTGGAGCCCGCCCGGCCCGGCGCCGATGATGATGCAGTCGTATACCTTTTCTTCGGTCATGGCTTATAGAAAAAGTATATCAGTAAGTGTGGGAGAGGCCAACGCTCAGCCGGATCGCATCCGGCGTGCCAGGGACAGACGATTGTCGATATCCGCTTGCCAAAGCGCTATGCCATATTGTATATTACGCGTTAACCATGGCCGGAAAATCATCCCATAAGCAGGAAAAGGAATGCCCTTCCCTGAGAGGCCACATCTGGATCGAGGGAAGCGAAGGCACGTTTCTTGGTTACGGAAGGATAGCCCTTCTTGAGCGTATCCGCGAATACGGTTCGATCACAAAGGCGGCGAAGGCCCTTGAGATGCCCTACCGCAAGGCCTGGATGCTGATCGATTCAATGAACCGGCAGGTACCCAGACCCTATGTTGTCACCTCTGCCGGCGGCAGAAAGGGCGGGGGCACCCGGGTAACACCCGAAGGTGAAAAGGCAATCGAGGTATTCTGGAAAATCCACGACAACTTCCAGAAGTTCCTGAAAAGCCAGACTGAAGCTGTAAATTCCATCTGCAGGCATACGGGAGGTAGCTTGTGAGTATCAGGGTGACTATCAACGGAATTCAGACCATGGCAGAAGGGGGGAAGACCATCCTCGAGGTATGCAGGGAGGCCGGAGTCCCTGTCCCCACACTATGTCACGATGAGAGGCTTGAGCCTTACGGGGGATGCAGACTCTGCCTTGTCGAGATAAAGGGCATGGCAAGACCTCTTGCTGCCTGTACCACACCTGTACAGGACGCAATGGAGATCGTGACCGAAAGCGATAACCTGACCCAACTGAGAAGGACCACCCTTTCCCTTATTCTATCCAACCACCCCAATGATTGCATGTGTTGCGAAAAGGCGGGGGACTGTGCCCTTCAGGAACTGGCGTACGATTATGATGTTACCCCGGGCGAGTTTGAAGGCGAAAGATGGAACCTTCCGATAAGGGAAGACAACCCCTTCATAACCTATGAGCCGAACAAATGCATTCTGTGCGCGCGGTGTACCAGGATATGCCAGGAGGTTGTGATGGCCGACACGATAGAGCTTGTCGGCCGGGGCTTCAACGCCATGCCCGACACGGCCTACAGCGTGCCCCGCTCTCTTGAGAACTGCGAGTTCTGCGGTCAGTGTGTCTCAACCTGTCCGACGGGCGCCCTGACTGACAGGAAGGGCAGGGGAAAAGGGCGGTCCTCGCAGACAAAGAAGGTGAAGACAACCTGCTCCTATTGCGGTACCGGATGCAATTTCTATCTTAATGTCAGGGACAATAAGGTCATAAAGGTGACCTCGGACTACGACGCGCCGGTGAACAAGGGCAACCTCTGCATTAAGGGACGCTATGGATATGATTTCATTCGCAGCCCCGACAGGATAAAGACGCCCCTGATCAAGAGAGACGGGGTCTTTCAGGAGGCGACCTGGGACGAGGCGCTTGAACTTGTGGCCGAGAGGTTTAAAGGGCTGATTGAAAAGTACGGGGCCGAAAAGGTCGGCGGTTTTTCATCGTCAAGATGCACGAACGAGGAAAACTATCTTCTTTCAAAATGGGTGAGATGCGCAATTGGGTCGAATAACGTAGACAATTGCGCACGGGTTTGACACGCCCCGACTGTGGCCGGTCTGGCCACCAGCCTCGGGGCAGGTGCTGCCACGAATTCATTGAGTCAGATGCCGGATATGGACACGCTCTTTCTTTTCGGGTCGAACCCCACGGAGGGGCACCCCATCGTCTCCCTCTGGCTTAAGAAGGCACTGCGTAAGGGCGCTAAGCTCGTTGTGGGGGACCCAAGAAGAACATGGATGGCAAAGAGGGCAGATGTATGGCTGAACCTCAAGCCCGGAAGCAATATCGCAATGCTCAACGGAATCATCAATGTCATCCTCGAAAAAGGATGGGAAAACGGTGATTTCATATCAAAGAGGACCGAGGGCTTCGACGAACTGCGGGCAAAGGTCCGCGAATATGATCTCGACCGCGTTGAAAAGCTCACCGGTGTCTCAAGGGAGAGGATTATCGAAGCGGCCCGGCTTTATTCGCATGCCGGAAATGCGATGATAGTGTATGGCCTGGGGGTGACGGAACATCAGACAGGCACCGAAAATGCCATGGCCATCGCAAACCTCGCGCTTGTCTGCGGCCAGATCGGGAGACCCTCCACCGGCATCATGGCCTTGCGGGGACAGAACAATGTTCAGGGTGCCTCGGACCTCGGCCCGCTTCCTGCCACGCTCCCGGGCTATCAGCCGGTAGCCGATGCCGGGGTGCGCGAAAAGTTCGGAAAGGCGTGGAACGTAACGATAAGCCCGAAGGCAGGGCTCAAGTCTGTCGAGATGCTCGATGAATGCAGGAGGGGAAATTTCAAGGGACTCTTCATCCTCGGTGAGGACCCTGCTCAGACAGACCCTGACCTCAACCATGTCCGGAAGGCGCTCGAATCTTTGGAATTCCTTGTGGTTCAGGACATCTTTCATACCGAGACGACCCAGTTTGCCGACGTGATACTTCCGGGTGCGAGTTTTGCCGAGAAAGACGGCACCTTCACAAACGGAGAAAGGAGGGTGCAGCGCGTCAGAAAGGCGATCGAGCCCCTCTCCGGCATGGCCGAGTGGCAGGTCATCAGCAAGCTCTCGACCCTGATGGGATACCCAATGCATTACCGTCATCCCTCCGAGATAATGGATGAGATCGCAAGCCTTGTCCCGATATACGGCGGGATAAGTTACGACCGCCTCGAAAACGGAGGCATTCAGTGGCCATGCCCGACGAAGGACCACCCGGGCACCACAACACTCTATACGGATTTATTTTCAAGGCCGGGAGGCCTGGCCAGATTCGTTGCGCTTGACCACAGGGGTTCAGGGGAAGTGCCTGATGAACAGTATCCGCTTGTACTGATAACGGGAAGGATACGCGAACATTACAACAATGGCTCAATGACCGGGAGGTGTTCCGGAATCGCCGAAATAGTGCCTGAAGAGCTTGTAGAGATCAGTCCGGAAGACGCTGCAGCGTTGAAAGTGGCAAGCGGAGACTGGGTGAAAGTCTCCTCAAGGAGGGGCGAAGTATCGGTAAGGGCGAAAGTCACAAGGCGGTCTCAGGCTGGAAATGTCTTCATGACCTTTCACCACAGAAATGCGCTCACGAATATCCTCACGTCCGAACACAGGGATCCCATAGCGGGCACGCCGGAATATAAGGCGTGCGCGGTGAAGATAGAAAAGCTGTAAACGAGAAGGCGAACACGCGGAAAAAGTCCGTAAATTCGGCGAATATCCGATATGATTCACATAAACGCAGTTTCAACATCGCGTGTCTTTCATAGGATGGCATTTGTCAGCATCCGAAGGCAGTGCGGTGCCTCAGGTTATGGACCTTTTTCAGCGCATTCGCCTCTCTTTTATTTCAGGTATGCAATTTTAGCGATGGAATAAATCTGATGAATGACTTCGCAGTTCTCCTTGAAGAGTCGGTCGGCGTTCACGGGCATCTCTGTCCTGGACAGGTGCTTGGGGTCAGGATGTCGATGCTCGGGCTGAGGGAAATCGGGATTACGGACCCGAAGGGGAAGGACCGCAAGAGCATCATGGTATTTGTGGAGATGGACAGATGTGCGACCGATGCGGTCCAGTCTGTCACAGGCTGCAGTCTCGGACACCGCACCATGAAGTTCATGGACTACGGAAAGATGGCGGCGACCTTTCTGAATCTCCTGACAGGCAGGGCGGTCAGGGTGATAGCAAAGGAGGAATCACGTCAGAAGGCAAAGGATTTCTTTCCCGGGATCGAAGACAAGTATGCGGCACAGCTTGAGGCTTACAAGATCATGGATGAGGAAGATCTCTTCGACGTGATAGAGGTAAGGGTAAAGCTGGAACCTGAAGACATGCCCGGCCGACCGCTTAGAAGGGTCAGGTGCGACATTTGCGGAGAGTATGTGCAGGATTCACGGGAGGTTTACCGGTTCGGGAAGACCCTGTGCAGGCCCTGCGCAGGTACGGGGTATTATGAATGTCCCGGGTGGGACGCAGCAAAGCAGCGTCTCAGGAACGCCGAAGCAGCAGCCCCTGAGGCCTTTGAACTTCCGGACTCAAGGACGTACAAACTCATTTCTGCAACTGAGGCCGTGGGTATGATTCTCACCCATGACATAACAGAGATACGGCCGGGAGAGTTCAAGGGTGCTGCCTTCAAGAAAGGACACGTCGTCAGGGAAGAGGACGTATGTCATCTTCAGCGTCTCGGCAAGGAACATCTCTATGCGTTGCATCTGGAAGGCGACCAGATGCATGAAGACGATGCAGCCTTTGTCCTGGCGGACGCTCTTGTGGGAGAGGGAGTGGAAATAAAGGGAGGGCCGAAAGAGGGCAAGATAAGTATCGTCGCTTCAAAAGACGGACTCCTGAAGATAAATGAGAAAGCTCTTCTTGCCTTTAATATGGTCGGTGAGGTAATGTGCGCGACTCTCCATAACAACACTGTCGTAAAGAAAGGTCAGGCCGTTGCAGGCACGCGGGCGATACCGCTTGTTGTAAAGAAAGATGTAGTGCAGGCTGCGGCAGACATCGGCAATAATGCGGGAAAGATTATCCGCGTCAAAGAAATGAGGAGGCCGAGGGCAGGCGTTGTCGTCGCCGGAAGCGAGGTCTATCATGGCAGGATAAAGGACGCCTTCGCGCCGGTCGTAAGAAACAAGATGGAGGCGATCGGCGGTCAGATTGTCGGAATATACTATGCCCCGGATGATGCATCCTTCATCGAAGAGCGGTTAAGGGAATTGATATGCGCCGGCGCCGATCTGCTTATCACCACCGGAGGCATGTCTGTCGATCCTGATGACGTAACGAGATTCGCGATAAAGAAGCTCGGTGCTACTGATATCACTTACGGTTCCGCTGTCCTGCCGGGTGCCATGTTTCTTGTGGCGTATATCAAAGATATTCCCATTCTCGGTATCCCCGCCTGCGGCATGTATGCGAAGACGACCGTCTTCGACCTGGTCCTGCCCAGGGTGCTCGCAGGAGAGAAAATAGGAAGAAGTGAGCTTGCCGAATTCGGCCATGGCGGGCTCTGCATGAAATGCGACACATGCAGATATCCCATGTGTCCGTTCGGGAAATAGGACTTCGCAGGCCCGCGGATCAGGCTTTCGGCGCATTCTTGACATTTATTCCCCCGGTGATAGCATTGAAGTATTCCTTGGATATTGGAATCACGGCAGAGGTGACCCCTTTCTAAACCCTGAGAAGGAGAAAAATCATGAAGGCACTGATGATAAGCGCTGACAATTTCGAGGATACGGAGCTCCTGGTGCCGTATTATCGCCTTAAGGAGGAAGGAATTCATGTCGATGTCGCCTCGATGAAGATCGGGAAAATAAAAGGAAGGCATGGATATGAGGTGGCGGTTGACAAGACGCTCAAGGAAGTTAAGCCCGAAGAATATGACATCCTGGTCCTTCCCGGCGGCAAGGCGCCCGAAGCGGTGAGAAAGGAAAAAAAGGCGATCGAGATAGCGAAATATTTCTTTGAGAAGAACAAGCTTGTTTCTGCCATCTGTCACGGTGCGCAGACGCTTATCACCGCGGGACTCATGAAGGGCAGGCATGCCACGTGTTCCAAATCGGTTGCTCCCGAAATGAAGGTGGCCGGTGCCATTTACGAGGACAAGGAAGTCGTTGTCGACGGCAATCTGGTAACCTCGAGGCAACCCTCTGACCTCCCCGCCTTTCTGAGTGAGACGATGAAGAAGATCAGGGAACCGAGGCATCCGGATCTGTCGTGAGAAACGCAGGCCGATCCGAGAGGTATTCCCAAAACTCTGCGTGATGACATGAACAGACTCGCATCCGAAAAATCAGCATATCTCAGACATGCCGCAGACCAGGATATCGACTGGTATCCGTGGTCTGATGAACCCTTCAAGAGGGCCAGGCAAGAGGATAAACCGGTTTTCCTGAGCACGGGCGCGGTATGGTGCCACTGGTGCCACGTCATGGCAGGGGAATCCTTCTACGACATGGAAGTGGCCAGACTGCTGAATGAGCATTTCATCTGCATCAAGCTCGACAGGGACGAAAGGCCTGACATAGACAGGCGCTACCAGCAGGCGGTCGCCGCGATGGGCAACGGAAGCGGCTGGCCGCTGAGCGTCTTTCTGACACCCGACGGAAAACCGTTCTTCGGCGGCACCTATTTCCCTCCCGAAGACGGCCACGGAAGGCCGGGGTTCAGGAAAGTCCTTCAGTCCGTCTCCGATTTCTACAGGGACAAGAAAGGCGAAGCAGAAGAATACGCGAAAAACCTCGTTGATTACCTTAAACCGGAGCCGGAAAAATCAGGCATTGCGGAAAAAGGTCTCATCGAAAAAGCCGAGGCCCTGATCCTTTCGGAATTCGATCCCCAAAACGGCGGCTTTGGTTCCTCCCCGAAGTTCCCGATGAGCGGGGCTATAGAATTTCTTCTCAACCGGTATTTCCTTTCGGGAAATGAGACTGCCGGATTTGCAGTGAGAAAGACGCTCGATGCGATGGCAGGGGGAGGTTTCCACGACCAGATAGGAGGCGGGTTCCACAGGTATTCCGTTGATGAGGCGTGGGTCGTTCCGCATTTCGAGAAGATGGCGGACGACAACGCATGGCTGCTGAGGAGCTACGTCAACGCCTGGTCTGTCTTCGGCGAAGAATACTACAGAAGCGTAGCCAGGGGGATCATCTCTTTTTTAAACGAGGTGCTCTCAGACCCCGACGGCGGGTTCTACGCAAGCCAGGATGCGGATGTCACTGCCGATGATGAGGGCGGCTATTTCACCTGGACCCGGGAGGCATTCAGAAATGCCCTGACGTCGGAAGAACACGAGGTCCTGTCTCTGCATCTCATGCATGAACGCGGGGCGATGCATCACGACCCCGGCAAAATGGTGCTCTTCGTCGTGATGGTGCCGGAGGAGATCTCGAAGAGGACGGGCATCGCAATAAAGAGGGTGCATGAACTGATCGAATCCGGCAGGGGAAAACTCCTCGCCGAAAGGAGAAAGAGAAAGACGCCCTTTATCGACAAAACGATGTACACGTCTCTAAACGGCATGCTTATCACCTCCTTCCTTCTGGCCTTCAGGGCGCTTGGGGACAGGAACGCCCGGGATTTTGCGCTCAAGAGCCTCGACAGGATAATGAAGATCCGCCTCGAAGGCGACACGCTCCTTCACTCAGAGGGGGTGAAGGCGGTGCTTGATGACTACGTTTATCTTGTGGAGGCGCTGCTGGCCGCTTACGAAGTTACCGGAGATACTCTTTATCTCGGGAGGGCTGAAGAGATAATGGGTGTCTGCGTTCAAAAGTTCTGGGACGGTCATGCTGGCGGGTTCTTTGACACCGAGGACGAGATCCTGGGAGGAAGACTGAAGACTGTGGAAGATGTGCCCCAGCCTTCGGCGAATACGGCGGCAATCATGCAGTTGCTGAAGCTCTCGGCAATTACCGGCAATGACGCCTACCTGGACAGTGCCGAGAAGGCCGTGAATGCATTCTCAGTGAAGACCGCAGAGCTGGGCATTCATGCCGGCTATTATTTTTCCTCGATGAACGCCTCCTTCCACCTGCTGAGGCTTGCCATAGAAGACCCGCCCGACAGTGGGCTGGCAAAAACGGCGCTCTCCGTTTACAGCCCCTTTAAAAACATCGCATATGTCGAAGGAAGCGGCCGCGTTACGCCCTGTCTTAACGGTGTCTGTTATGAGCCCATAAGCGATCCCGACAAACTGAGGGCCTTTCTCCGCAGGCCTTCTCCTTGACATTTGCCGATAGAGAGATACGATAGATGTATCGGAGTCTATAGTTTAAGCCTATAGGAGAGGAGGTGATACAGGATGAAAAAGACATTGAGCAACAAGGCTCTTGTCAAGGAAGCCGCCTTCTGGACTACAGTGGCAAAGGCAGCGAAGGAGAATCCTGGCAAGGTATGCCACAAGTGAAAGGGTTGAAAGAGCTGAAGTTGCCGGTCGGCAACGAAATCGTATGACGGGTATGACGCTGACTGAGTTTCGGCATCGTCATACCCGATTTTTATACTTATATGGTTCCCCGAAGTACTAAAATATCCATGAGGAAGAGATGCCCGTAACGAGCGGTCATGATTTTTTCATCCAGTGGCACCTGACTGAGAGGTGCAACCTCAGGTGCAGCCACTGCTATCAGAGCGGCCACAGGACCGATGAATTGTCTTTCGGCGAGATAAGGGAGGTAGCTTCGGAGGTTTCGGACATGCTGGCGGCATGGTCCGAAACTTACGGGATAGCCTTTTCGCCGAGCTTCAATATCACGGGCGGAGAGCCGTTTCTGCGGCAGGACCTCTTCAATATCCTGGACCACCTGGGGGGCCTTGGCTTCGATTTATACCTCCTTACCAACGGCACCCTGATTGACAGGGAAAGTGCGACAAGGCTCGCCATGACCTCTGTGAAGGGCGTTCAGGTGAGCATCGAAGGCCCTGAGGATATCCATGACCGGATAAGGGGCAAGGGGAGTTTCGTATCATCGCTCAGGGGTATTTCGTATCTCCTGGACGCGGGGATTACGGTCACCTTGAATGCCACCCTTTCGGAGATCAACGCGGACCATTTCCCTGAAATGGTCTCTGTCGCGTCATCGATAGGAGCGCAGAGACTCGGCTTTTCGAGGCTTGTGCCTTCGGGAAGAGGCGCAGGGCTTATAGAAAAGATGATCGACAAAGAGAGGGTCAGGGATATTTATGCCGGGATCTTCTCCCTGAAGCCGAAGCATCTCGAAATTGTGACCGGCGACCCGGTGGCATCACAGATGACTTCGAATGCCTCGTTCGGCGATCAGGGGACTGTTCCGACGGGAGGCTGCGCAGCCGGACTTTCCGGTCTCACCTTTCTCCCTGATGGCACGATTACGCCGTGCAGGCGGCTTTTCATTCCTGTGGGCAACGTCAGAAGAGACAGCCTCCGGGAGGTCTGGGCTGCGTCGGATGTTCTCAATGCCCTCAGAGACAGGACCAGATACAAGGGGAAGTGCGCCGCCTGTTCGAGATGGGCTGGATGCAGAGGATGCAGGGCGATCGCTTACGCCTACGCCCTTTCAAAGGGAGATGACGACTTTCTCGCCGAAGACCCGCAGTGCTTCATAACGAAATGAAGCCTTCCGATCTGCTTGCATTCATTACAGTCATGGTCTGGCCTGCGGTACCGCTATTTTGGATCCCCGTTCACGGCTTTCCGAAGTTCTTCAGGAAGCTCGACCTTCTGACCTATCTCGTCCCTCTTGTGTTGTGGCTACCTTTGGCGTATCTCTTTTTTCATTTCAGGGATGTGCTTCTGGGGTTTCGGGCAGATCTTCCTATGGTTGTCAGGATAGCCGGGCTGCTCTTGTTTGGTTCCGGCGGTATTCTTCAATTGTGGACAGGGAAGCTCCTTGGCCTGAAGGGGCTTGTCGGCTTGCCCGAGATATCCTCAAGGGCGAAGATCAGGCTTGTCATCAGGGGTCCCTTCTCGGTGGTCCGGCATCCCACCTATCTCGCCCACACATTGTTGTTTGCCGGAGTCTTCCTCATCACGGGGGTGGCTGCGGTTGGTATCGTAACCCTCCTGGATTTCGTAATCATCAACGCCGTGATCATACCCCTCGAAGACAGGGAACTCGAAGTTCGCTTCGGCACGGAGTACGAAGAGTATAAGAAGGGTGTGCCGCGATTTTTTCCGCGCCTGTTCGGGAAAAATAGATGAGCCGCAGTGAATCAGCCGGCTTCTGTTACAGAATTGCCCTTGCTGCTGCGACAAGAAGGCAGAACGTTTTGTATGCGCCGGCGCGCATGAACTGAACGGCGGCGATGAGGGAATTCATCTTTCTTTGATAGAAGGAATCCATGTCTATCGGGTGCGTCTGTGACCCGCCTTTCTCAATTCGGCAGACCTTTCCGATGATATTGCCGGCCGAGACAGGATTGTCACATCGCGAAAGCGCATCTCCCATGGTCTGAAATACAGGCCTGCCGTCGGCGCCTCTCCACTTCCTCACGATCCGATGCAACACGGCAGCGCCATAGGAGTTTCTGAAGAATATCAGGTCGCCCCGGCGCAATCCCGAAACGGGGACCCTTACAAGCGTCACGGTCTCGCCGCTGTTCAGGAAAGGGACCATGCTCCTCCCTGTCACCCTGATGCGGAGGTTTGATCCGCCCTTGAGAATTTCCTCAATAAGCAGCGAAGTTTTACCGTAAGTTGACATAGGGGCCGGTTTCTTATCCATTTACGAGCTCACCGAATACCTTCACTGCACCCTCATCAGGCGCAAAGTGAAACAGGTAGGAAGGAATGTCCGAAATCAGGTCTCCGCAGAATTTGAGGACGGGCTCCATCAGATCCCGGTCAAACCAGGGGATCGAGACAACCGGCAGCAGCAGTTCAAGCGCTTTCTGCGGCCCGATCTTCTCTACGCTGTTGGCCTCTGACTTGGAAAGGAAAAAGATGCCGGACAGGGGAAAACCCCTGTTCAGGGCAAAACCGCCTTCCCCCGGCCAGGGGGTCCCGAACGCGCTATATCCTTCATCGGTCTTTCTGACGATGACCCTGTCGTCGCTGATCACGTCCATGGATCTTCTCATGCCACGGAGCAGACGAGAGATGGTGCTCTTCCCGGCTCCCGAGCGACCCGGGAATATGAAACATTTATGATCAACACGTACTCCTGCCGCATGCAGGATGGCTCCGGATCTTGGTGCCAGAAAATACATCAGCAGTATCTGGTCGAGAGGATACCGGACCGGGTTTGCGACACTCGTTACGTCTTCCTTGCGGATGAACAGCGCGCGGTCGCAGTATACAGTGGCTTCTCTGAGGTCCTGCCGGAACCGTGCGACCAGGGCCGGCTTGCCGGCGGTTGCCGGAGGATTTATGGAGAGCAATAAGGACCCGTTAGACCTGAAAAGAGACCATGACTGTTCACTGTCAAATACCCTGTCCATGCCTCCGACATCCGGCATTTCTCCCGGTTCCAAATAAATGGTCATATCGGCAGCCCCGGAATCAGGCGGCTGCCCCAGAAGAAACTCTTCGTATGCGGCGTCATGATCCATGTGAATCGGTGTCTCCGCACATAGGACGGCAATCCGAACCCCGGCTATTTCAAGGAAAATCCCATTGGCCACAGGTCATATCCTTCTTATGCCTACGAACCGGGCCCCGCACAGGTGTGCGCAATACAAGGGGGCGGCGAGCCTACGCTCCATCCGCCCGAAGTAGTCTTGCATCCGACACTGAGGACTTCTTCGGCCGAGAGTTCAATTACCCTCAGTACGGGCTTTTCATACGCCCGTTTACCCTCACGATTCTTCATGATTTCTTTTTCCACCGTTTTCCCCCCTTAGGCCTTAATCTCCCTGATCGCACGAGCCCTGCCATTGCCGATAGCACAGAGATATTCCGAACGAAGATCTTCATCGTTGTTTTCCATTCTGAAGAAAGCCGGGCAATACCCGCAAAAGTTCCGGTTCTCGCAGCTTTCACAAGCATGTCCTGCGTTCGGCCTTTTCCGCCTGATGGCAGGAATAACCTCGCGCCACCCCGTCATGAAACTTCCGGAAGCGAGATCGTAACGCAAATGGGGCGTCATGAGGCATGGCTGCAGATGTCCCAGCGCGTCGATGTGAAAACTGGTAAGACCGGCCGCACAGCTATATAGGGCACCGGGCGTCTGCCGGTTTCCGTACTTCTTTTCGAACTCAAGCCAGTCATTCAGTCGTTCCCTGCTGTGCAATTCCTTTCCCACCGCCTCCTCCGGGCTGACCCGCAGGTCGAGAGGAGTCTTATCACCGTTAAGGCGCGGAAAAATCGCTGAGTCAAAACGGAACCTGACACCGAGGTCTTTGGCCACACGCTCCATCTCGAAAAATTCATGACTGTTCAGGGTCATAAGGATCGTCTTGAGCTTCACGTTGATCTTTCTTTTCAGCAGAAGTCTGATACCTTCGAGGCATCGCTCATAGGAACCGCCGACACCGGTGATTTTTTCATAAGTCTCTGCAGAGGCCCCGTACAGACTTATCTCCACCGCCTGCGGCGGCAGAGTATGAAAAAGCTCTGCGATCTGTTCCGTTATCAGGGTTCCGTTCGTAAAGACAGTGACCAGTATGCCCTTCGTCCTTGCATGCTCGTATATCTCCGCAAAGTCATGTCTGAGGAGTGGCTCCCCCCCGGTCATAAGCAGAAACAGACAGCCGGCGTCGGCGACCTCGTCGATGATCGAGACGATCATTGCCGTATCCATTTCGCCCTCTGCAGCCCGGACACCGGACCCCGGAGAGATATAGCAGTGTACGCACCTGAGGTTGCAGTGCCTCGTGAGGTCCATGCTGCCGTTGAAGGGCACCCTGTTTTGAGCGATCCTGTCGTTGAACCGCTTCAGGTAATCTCCGATGCCCCCCGTGATCGCGCAGCCCATGGCTATTTCGCCTCCTCGATCATTCCTTCCTTTTGGAGTTCAGCGATGAACTCAAGTACGTCGGCCTCTGCCTCTTCACGCCCGGCTTCGAAGGCCGCAACGACTTCTCCAACGATGTCGCCGAGACTCCTCGTGCCGTCAATGCAGTCCCATATGTGACCGGCAACCTCGTTCAGGGAAAATATCCTCTTCATGTCCGCAAGCCTTCCGGTCACCGGAACGAGGATAATCTCGCCTGCGATCTTTCTTGCAACGATCTCTTCCTTTTTTCTGAAAACCCTGTCGAGCATCTCAACGCCTGCTGTCACAGCCTTATCTCAGCCTCAACGCAGGGTCGCCGAGAAGTTCCAGAATATCGATGAGATAGGGGTCGTTTCCTGTTACCATATAGCTGCCGAGAGCCTCCATGACAGCCTCTCCCAACACCTTCTGTTTTTCAACAAAGACCGAGTTGAAGAAGGCCTTGTTTACGATATTGCCCTGGAAATTTATCGACATCCCTGTGGGAGACCAGGCAGCCGCAGTTCCGCCTCCGGGCTGAAGAACGAGCGTTTCTCCCAGGGTGTCGAAGCCCGGAATGTCGAACTGCGCCACCACGCATGTCATCGCGGTCAGAATGGGGAGGGTCTGGGTATCCGCAAGCGACGGTACGTCTGCTGTCGTGAGAAGACCGCCCTGGGAAAGCCTGTCCACGCCCCCATGGCCGGTATAGTTGATGAGCATCGCGCCGCTGTTGATTCCGCTCATCAGAAGGCTCCTGGCGTTGCTTATCGGGTACTGCGAAAGATAGATCTTCGACGGCGTAAATGCCGAAGGAAGAAGAGATGCAAGCGTGTCGCTTTCTGCCGGATAGTTGCCGCTGTCGTCCGGGATGTCTGCGAGCATAAGCACACTGTCGGTCCACTGCCCTGAAGAACTTTCATAGGAGATAATCTTGTCGACTACCGCCTGCAGCTGGTCGACAGTCGTTGCCGGGATCCTTCCTATGACCATTTCAGGGAAGTAATCGCCGTTTATATCCGCATAATAGTTGTCCGACGAAAAAAGTCCGTTGGGGGTGCCGACCATCATCGGCGGTATCAGATTATCGCCGTATCCCATGTAGTTTTTGTAGTCATTCGTGCCGTTTCCTGCCAAAAGGACATAACGTGGGGGCCGGCTCCAGTAATTGTACGCATAGGAAAGAAAGCCCTTTATGGCATCAGGGCTGAAGACGCCGTAATTGAACGTGTCTATGATGTCCTGAAACAGCACGACCTTTGTAGCAAGTCCCTGCCCGCTTCGGTAAAGGGCAAGAGAATCGGCAGCCGGTTTCAGCTCCGGAGTAGTGATGATCATGTAATCTGCCGCGTTTGACTTGCTCTTGAGAGTTGTCAGCCTTACAGTCGTCGCAGAGGTTATTGGAGTGGCTGCATCCGGCGTAACGGCAATGTAGACATTCGTGGGCGACGCAGGGATGAAAGTAACGCTGTAATTGCCCGCAGTCCCGTCTATCAGAGAGGGGCCGACAATCTGCGGCTGGCCGGGATTCGTGATGTCGTAAACAGATATGTTGTTGCCGGTGAACTCTGATACAGTCACGACCTGATTGTTGTCTCCGCGGAATACGATGCTGTTTCCGGAGGCCTGATAGAGCCTCTGGTATGAAAGATCGAAGGAGTTCACGTAGAAGATGCTGTACGGGACGTCCGAATCGAGAATACCGGTTACCGTAACAGTGTTGTCCCCTTCGTGCAGGAGGCTCTGGCTGAAGGAGGCTGTGAGCGTTGCGCTATCGAGTCCGGCCCACGAACCCTCCCCTATTACCGCCCCGTTTAGGGAGATGACGGCGTGATGATCAAGGGCGGCAGGCGTGTCGGTGGCGCCCTGCAGGTTTACGGTGAGCAACGCGTTGTTTGCGGTCTGAGCTACCCCGGCCACATGTATCGTGAAAGACTTCGTCCCATTGGTCGGATCGCCGGCCACAACATAGTCCCAGAACCAATAATCTGCTGAGGGGTCAGAAAAAAGCGCCGTGGCGTTGAAGACGTTCTGCTCGTAATGGACGTTGTCAGAAAAAGTCGCGCCGGGATTCGTATCCTGCGGAGTGGTGTCTATTACATTGGCCATCCTCAGTCCGTCGCTTTTGTTGATCCAGTAAACGTTGGCTGCAGCGTATTGGCTGCCGGAGGTCTGTCCGTAAAAAATGATGCCGGAGTCGCCGGAGGCCACATCATATGCTACCTGCTGGCCCATATTGCTCACGGAGAGGTGATTCTGCCCAATCATGGCGGTCACGTTCGCCGTACTTGTCTGAAACGCAGATGCGATCGTCGATGCGTCTATATAGTACATTCCGTTTTCGGTGACCTGCACCTTAAGCGGTCGGTAAACGGTTGTCACACCTGCTATCACAGCCTGCTGATGAACCGGAGCAGCCGCCGATGGAGCGGCCAGCGGGCCGCGCATCGAAGGACGCGGGGTTCTGCTGTAATCCGAAACGATAGGCTTTACATCCTTGCTGAGATCAAACGGCGGTATAGGAAGCCTCGGCAGCGCTGCCTTCCGGGCAGCGGGTCCCGTCCCGGCAACGACGTAAGGACCGAAGGCCTTCTGTTTGCCCCTGTTTTCAACCTCGACCAAAAGGTACGTATTGTCGCCCTTCGGGGAGGCGCCGTTATCGATGAGCCTGTAGCTTCCACCTGAAGGCGAGCCTACAAGGGCCGGAAGAATGCGGCTGTTTATCTGAAGGAATTTGCCGGTCTGTCCGTCGAGGCGGAAAAGGTAGAATCCTGCGGTTCCGACCTCGGACACCGTATTCCATTCGATGGCAACGCGGCCGTTGCTGTTCGAACCGCGGAAGTCAGAGACTACGGCCTTCGTCGGCCGATACTGATAACCTGCATCAGCGGTAAGAACGTTCGGAGCGGCAGTCGTGAGCGTGACGTTAAGCGCGTTTGGGTCGGTCGTCATGGAGTAGCCGTTCAGCACGCCGTTTATATCGGTGATAACAACATGGTACTGTGTGCCCCCGGCGCTCGCAGTAAGACCCTGGAAGAGGTATCCGCCGTCGCCTGAAGTCGTCGTCGTTGCGATTGTGTTGTTGTTGGCATCCCGGAGCTCGACCGTGACGCCGTTAAAACCGTACCCTGAGCCTTCATTCTGGAGTCCGTCGCCGTTTACGTCTTCCCAGATATAGTCGCCTATCGAGCCGAAGACCGCGCTGGGGTTATTGTAGCCGAAGTCGATCGTGAGATCGCTGAAGGAGGATGGCCCCGAGGTTCCGATCGTGACATCCGTGTAGTTCGGATTATTGCTGTCTACCGTGGTGTCGCCGCCCTGGTACTGCGGCGAGGTGTTCCAGCCTGTGAGGACATGATTTGTGTCTGTCACGATGATCCTGTAGCGTGCGCCGGCGTTCCCCTTCAGGTCGGTTGTGCGAAGGCCGGTGAACATGTAATGTCCTGTGCTGTCGGTTGCGGTGTTGAAGGTGAAGGTGTTGTCGCAGCCCGGGGGCGGGATGCTGGGGCTGCAGTACTGCGCCTGCACCGTGACGCCGCCTATCCCCGGCTCGCCTGAGTCCTGAATGCCGTTGTCGTTCAGGTCGTTCCAGATGAAGTCTCCTATAACCCCGGTTCCCACATAGGGGAAGTTGGCGGTTGTGCTGCAGGAACTGCTCGAGAGGGTCACGACATCGCCTCCGCCAGGATAAAACTTGTTCAGCCCGGAGGGGTCGTTGGGGACCTGAAGGATGTAGGTTGTTCCGCCTGCCGATACCGGAAGTCCGTAGAAATGGAAATTGCCGTTACTGTCAGTAGTGGTGCTTCCGACGAACGGGTCGGTTTCATCGAGGAGTCCGTTTCCGTTTGCGTCCTGCCATATGCTCACGCCAACACCTGCAATCCCCGAATCAGTGCCGTCGAACACCCTGTCCCAGTTCTGGTCGAAGAAGACCTGCCCGCTTACACTTCCCGTTGCACATGCCGTGTTTGTGTAATAGCCGAAGTCGGCATAGAGCGCAACGCCGTTTGTCCCGAGGACTATGCTTTGGGTCGGTGTCGTCAGACTGTCGTTTCCGATCGTATGGGTGTATCCTGTAAGCACGCTGTTTGTATCCGTCACCTGCACCTTGTATGTGCCTGCCGGGAGGCCGGTGAAGAAATACCTTCCCTCGGAATTCGTCGTCGTTGTCTGAAGCACGCTGCCGCTTGCCGCATCAAGGAGGTTCAGGGTGACATTGGCGATCCCGACCTCTCCCTGGTCTTCGATTCCGTTGTCATTGGAGTCGTACCAGACGAAATCGCCGATAACGCCGCCCGCGGGTTTATACCCGAAATCTGCCGTGAGGCATGACTCGGTATTTCCGAGCGAGCCGCGGCTCGTCGGCGTCCATGTCCCTCCGTTATTCGTACAGTCGGACTGGTTTCCGTACTGTGTCAGGCTGCATACTCCCGTGATCGTGTTCGAAAGGACGTAAGGGTTCGTTGTGCTGCGCACGAATCCGGGAGGGATGGTGCTTTCGTCCACCCAGACCTTGTACTGGCCGTCGTCGATCGTTGTCCCTTCATTCGTGCTGTAGAATTGTCCGCCGTAGATGCCCTCGAAGAGGTAATGACCGGTTGCGTCGGTGCGCGTCTCCATCAGCTCCTCATCAGGAGTGAACAGTCCGTCGCCGTTTCTGTCCCAGTAAAGGACGACCCTGACATTCGGGATTCCCGACTCCCACGAGTCCTGCACCCCGTCTCCGTTCATGTCGTACCAGACATAGTCTCCGATAGAGGCCGAGGCCGGCGTTGGCGGATTGTCTCTGTCTCCGTTTTTGTTCGGCGAGTTATGTGCCCGTGCAACGACCGTGATCGCCGGTTCGTTTGGAAAGATCTGGGCGATCGGTATTATCACCTCGATCGCGTATGAAAACTGGTAATCAGACGCCCCCGGGCAGAGGAGCGCATAGGTCGTCCGGTTGATCGGCGGAGAACTGTGCGTAAGGTCAAAGGAGGTTCCGTAAGACCCGCAGTTGATGAGAGGAAGTCCGCCTACCGTTTGGGTGTAATGGTTGAGGTTATACGCCTCCGAGGATTCGATGCTTATGAGCTGGGCAAGCTGGGAGGCGGACATGGGTGAGTTGTTTACTATCAGGGAGCCGTCGCTTGTGGCGTTAAGGTCGCAGCCTGTTCCGGATGCCTGGAAACCGCAGGAATGGTATCCGGAAGGATAAAGCGTGGTAGGATTCACCTGGCTCAGATAGTCCGAGAAGAAATCGAGCTTTATGTTTCCGTTTTGGTCGTAGAAGATGAATTCTGTTTTGTCGCTTACGAAAAGGTCGTTAAGGGTATGCGCGCCTGCAGCGCCCCACCCGTATTGTGCCCAGTCTCCGAAGGTATTGTCGGCCGCAGAGGTCAATCCGTTATACGTATTGTCGTTGATATTTCTTGCATTCTGCTCATAGTAGATATGCATGATGCCGTCTTTGACGTACCGGTGCACCTCGCCGGATGCCCTGTTTGGGTCGGGTCCGTAATCGAAATACTCGCGTATGGCGTATGGCGCCAGATATTCAGAATCCATTGTGCCGTCAGCCGGAGAGACCGTGGTGTCTGCAGTCGAGGAGGATGAAGAAGCTGTTGCCGTGATTGTAGCGACGTCCTGGTTTTTCGTCCCTGATGGAACGTCGGTCTCGACTACGATGAACGCATTGCCGCTGCCGTTCGTTGTGACCTGAGAGACAGGAGTATTATTGGACTTTGTCACGTTGAGGGTTCCGTCTATGTTGATAGAGCCCGTGCCCTGATATATGCGGACCGGCCAGCCGTTTTCGGACGCGGAGGAAAGATTTATTGCCTGGCCCGGCGTCGAGGCAATCACGTGGGAATAGGAAGCTGTCGTCGCCCCCGGAGCATAAGAGAAATTGCCCGGCCAGATGCAGACATTATTATCGGTGTAATTAACGGTAACATTTATATAATCGATTGCAGGCGAAGTGCCTCCATAGGCAAGAAAACGGATCTTGAGATTGTTCACATCCGCAGGGGTCAGTATGTTCGTCAGGGTGATTGTCGGCATTTCTTCGCTGTTGTCGTTCGGGGTTGGGTTGAGATTATAGGTGGCAAAGGCGCCGGTGTGGTCGAAGACCTCGAGCTTGGCGGCGGGAGTCTTTGCCACCTTCCAATCTATTGTGACCGCGACGGAGTTTATCTGCGCAGTTGCGCAAAGATAGGCGCTGAAGTCGTATTCCTGATAGAGGGTCTCATCATAGGCATAGAGGGGCGCCTGATAGGCATCCCTGATTTCGTCATTGATCTGGACGTTTGAAAGCGTGAACTTCCCGTCCGATGTGTCGGTCCCCGAAGTCGGCACTATAGAGAGACTTTGCGTGAAGGTCGCGGTGGTGTAAGAGAACTGATACTGTGACGCCATCGCGTTTCCTGTCGTATCCGTAACTCCTGTTCCGACAGTCACTGTATAAGCGGTGCTTGTTCTGCTCTGGTTGCTCGGCGTAAATATGGCCTGGCTTCCGGAGCATGAAGTCTTCGTCCATCCGTTGTTCGGGCTGATCGTGACGCTTGATATTGTGACTGAATTGCAATCAACGTTTTCGCTGAAGTTGATCGTCACGCTCGAGTTTATCGTAACGCCGGCTGTGCTGTTTGCGGGCGTTGTGCTCGAAACCGTCGGACGAACCCTGCTGTTCGTAACTGTTATTCCGGCGCCGGGAGTTTCGACATTGCCTGAAG
Source organism: Thermodesulfovibrionales bacterium (assembly GCA_033853975.1). Classification (GTDB taxonomy): domain Bacteria; phylum Nitrospirota; class Thermodesulfovibrionia; order Thermodesulfovibrionales; family UBA6898; genus JAWOKY01. The sequence continues at coordinate 50,901 of JAWOKY010000062.1, read as the reverse complement.
TATCTGTCGCGCGGCTCAGGATGTTATGTGTTATAACCGTCTCGGTTGGAAGGCTCCAGTTATATGTCCAGGTAACGTTTGATCCAGGGCAGCCCGAGCATGTCGCGGTGTTCCATGTATCCCCCCCGTCTGTTGAAACCTGGATGCTTGAAACCGCTGCATTATCGGAGGCCGCACCGCTTATCGCGACACTGCCTGGAGAAGAGAGGTTATAGACAGAGCCGGTTGCAGGGGAAGTGATCGTAGATGCAGGTGCGATGCCGTCGGTGACCGTGAAAGCGCCGGTCCCTGTCCCTGTCGCGTTGTCAGTGTTGGTGACGGTTACATTATGTGCGCCGATCGTTGCGCCTGCGCCGACCGTAACGGGAACCGTGATCGTCGTTGAGTTCGTCACGTTGACCGTTCCAGGCGTTATGTTTGCGTCACCGAATGATACCGCTGCGCCGTTTTTGAAGCCCGTGCCTGTGATCGTCACGGTTGTCTGCGGGCTGTTCTGAGCCAATGTGTTGGGGGATGTTGAGGTTACCGTAACAAAGACCCAGTTCGTGTTGTTGCCGCCGTTTGTGTTTGTGCCGTTGTTTGCCGCAACCGCAGTGCCTCCGCTTGCATTGGAATAAGATGCCGAGACATACGATATCGATTGAGTTGCCGGCGCATGAAGGAGCCATGCGGACCCCGCAGTCGAAGGCGCAAGGACAAGAAGATTACCCGCAGCCCCCGTCAGGGTAATCGCGTTGGAAACGGTCTGGAGCGCCCCGCTTTGGAAAGAGACGGTCCTTCCCCCGCCGGTGACCGAAAGGTTATACCAGGTTGTAGCTCCGCTTATTCCCTGGCCGGTGGTGCCGTTGAAGGTGACCGTGCCGGCGCGGGCATTGAATGTGCCGTTGTTTGTCCAGCTTCCGCTGAGCGTCAGGGCATAGTTGTTCGTCGATACATCAAGCGAGGCGCCGCTGTTGATCGCAAGCGGGGCATTTACCGTCTCGGCTGAGTTCATGCTGATCACGCCTGTGCCGGCGATGACGATGCCGCCTGTTGCCGTGTAAGGGCTTACCCATTCGACACCGGCTGTCCGGGCGGTTGCCGTGTTGTACTGGAGAGTGGCTGCTGTTCCATAGGCAGGGGCGGCGGATACCGTTGCAGTACCCTGCATAGAAAGAACGCCATTGACCGTTGCGCCTGTTGTTGTCTTGGTGCCGCTACCTGAAAGCGTAAGATTGCTGTAAGTTGTTGCCTTCACCGTCTGTGCGGCCCCGTAGTAATTGACCGCGTTTCCGGCGGCGGTTGCGGTGAGGGTAGTGAGGCCCGATGTCCCGCCGATATTGAGTGTGGCGTTAGAGCCGTTTGTAAGTGCGCTGGTTCCGCTCAGCGCGGTTGTCACTGTAAGATTTCCGTTGTTTGTCGTTGTCGAATTGATCGCGAGATTTCCGAGAGACCCTGTCCCGCTTATCGTCTGGCCTCCCGTCGTCTGCATGCGCACGGCGACCGCGGTGCTTGTCGTATTGGCATTTACCGTGAGATTGCCGGTGGTAGTGAGAATTCCGGCACTGGTGCCGGTGATATTTCCGCCGGAGTTGATTGTTATTCCGCCGTTGCCCACATTTGTTGTGTTGGTATTGGTCCAATTGGCAGTCCCGTTTATCGTCAAGGAGAGGGCTGACCCGGGATTGCCGTTCATCGTCACGGTATTTCCCGCACAGATCTGAACAGTATCGGCCGCGCCGGGGACCGCTGCTGAGGCAGTTCCTCCGCATGCCGAGGTGGACCAGGTGGACGCAGTGGCCCAGTTCGCGTTGGCCCTGGAATAATACGTTGCGGCCTGCGCCTCTTCAGATCCGGATCCTGCCTGAAATATCAAGACGGTGAAGACAATTGCGAAGACCTGAAGAAGAATATTCCCCCGGGATTTCAGGCGAGACTTTCTCCCGCCATTTCGCATAGCGGGAAGAAGGCAACGGAAAAGGTTTCCAATCTCCGATATGATGACGGGGCCAAAAAGATTCCTCTTAGAGGATATTCCTGCCATAAGCGCCTCTTGCCTCCTTCTGTCCATTTATGATCTGAAGGCCAAAAAAGGGAAAAATATATGGGTTAATGATACATTACCCGGCTCGTTGAATGCCATATAAAAAGTAAATAGCAAGTGACATGCCGTGCGGCAACTCTAAGGCAGGACTGCAACGGTTTTCCTGGGGTGAACTCTAACACGATTCTATCGCCGAGATAGACCTGTATCTGAAGGGCGGCAGGGATTCCTGCCTCGCATGATTTCATCTTGTATTGTCCCGACGAAATGTTTAAAATGAACCGGATCATGAAGAGCCGCCACGCCATTATATTCCTTCTTGCGGTACTCCTGAGCGCATGTGCGTCCGCAGGGCCCTCCGCTGGTGGTCGATCCGACGACATGGTGAATATACCTGAGGGTCCGATCATGATGGGGATGAATGGAGGGGATTCAAATGAAGGCCCTGAACACGAAGTCTTTTTAAGCGAGTTCGCAATAGATAGATATGAGGTCTCGGCAAAGGACTTTGCCCGCTTCCTTAACGAAAGGGGCAATCCGGGGAATATATATTTTTCCCCCGGCGACTATTCTACAGTTGTGGGGGTATCTTCTGCCCCGGGCGCGCAGGGGGCCCCTCCCGTAGCGGCGAGATACGAGCCGAAAAGGGGGTATGAGAATTATCCCGCAAATAATGTCTCCTGGCCCGGGGCCGATGAGTATTGCAGGTGGAAGGGAAAGCGTCTGCCCACCGAGGCGGAATGGGAGAAGGCTGCCAGGGGAGACGACAGGAGAATATATCCATGGGGCGATGACAGGCCGGATGATGCGAAGGCCAGGTTTAACAGGGCCCTGGAGAAAGATGGACTTTCCGCCCTGACCCCGGTCGACTCGCTGACCGAAGGCGTCTCCTATTATGGCGTCTACAATATGGCAGGCAACGTCCTTGAATGGGTGAACGATTGGTACAGGCAGAACTACTGTGATTTCTGCGATCAGAAATCCTGGGACTATATCGAGTCAGCGGCAAAACTTATCTGCGTGGACAATAAAATCGTACCGGCAGGGCTGAAGAAAAACGTTTCTTCCTCCAGCCATGATCCCCAGGGACCTTTCCTGGGGATTTTCAAGGTACTCCGGGGAGGATCGTGGCATGACAGAAGGCCGTCTTTTCTTGGAAGTGCGCACCGTTTCTGGCTCGATCCTGAGGAGCGGTACCCCTATACTGGGTTCCGGTGCGCCTCAGGAGGTACGAAGGTAGATGCCGTTGCGACGCCTGAGATGATTCGGAAGGCCTCGGCCGACTGTCGGCCAAAGGAAGCGCCTGTGGCGGCGCGCACAGTAGCGTCTTCAGTCCCGACTCCGAAAGATGTCTTGCCACCTGTAGCGCCGCCCAAAAAAATGGACATCGTGAACGTCGGCGTGCCAAAGCTGATCGAGAAGACGCCTTGTCCTCCTGAATTCGAAGACGTCTATTTCGCGTCCGGCAGATACGATGTCCCTGATGATGCAAGACCCGGTCTCCGGGTGGTTGCTGAATGGCTGAGACAGCACCCTGAAACCCGGATAATGATCGAAGGTCATAGCGACGATAGAGGAACGGCCAGATACAACCTGGCGCTGAGTGAGAAGAGGGCCGGGGCGATAAAAGATTATCTCGTGAAACTCGGCGCCTCTGAAAACAGCCTCGATGTAAAGGGGTATGGCGACGGCAAACCCCTCTGCAATGAGGCAAAGGCCGGCAAAAGACATACCGTGCTGAAAAGAAGGTCCTGCCCCCTGCCAAAGAATGTGGTTGCGCACAGGCCGAAATCACGAAAGAAGAAGATGTTGTTGGTCAGAAACGATTGCAGGCAGAGCAACAGGAGGGTGCAGATCGTTACACTGGAAAAGGAGTGCAAAAAGTAAGATGAGAACCTGTCTGAGCAATTGCCGGCGAGTCGACATCCTCAATTTTACTATTGACAGGACATGTATTGCAGGATTATAAAAGTACTATGCTGAAAATGGTTCCGATAGCGCTTGCGCTCGTTCTGTGTATCTGTGGCGAGTCTTACGGAGCTTCCTTTGTTCCCCGGGAACAGCGGGTCTGCAGCATGGTTCAGCTGGACATGGACCGGGGAGTCAGTATACGGACTATCGTAAGAACAGGCATACAGATGGGCTACGACACGTGCCAGGTTGTGAAATGCGCCATCAGCAGCGGGGGAGACCCCAAAGATGTTATCGGCGCCGCAGTCGATGCAGGCGCTCCGTCGGATGTGGTCGCACGATGCTCCCTTGATGCAGGCGCGCACCTCAGCGACGTCCTTGCAGTGCTGAGAAATGCCGGGACAAGTTACTGCTACGTTCAACCCCTGGGGTACTCCGAGCCCCCCATAACGCCGCCCGGTCCGCCCACGCCCCCTCCACACTTTCCGCCCCCGATCATCAGCCCGTACATACCCTGAAGGATACAGCATAAAGGAGTCGGGACCGGGACTCAGTCCTGAGTAAAGTTCAATAAACTGGGCGAAAGACCTCTTGTATGCGGCTTATTTCCCTTGACTTTGCACTGCAATTACTTAACAATAAGATGCTCTTCAATGCTCAAACAATAGGCATTCTAAATGGGAAAGACGAATATATTGAATGTTTTTCATGTGCTGGCGCTTTGTGTCGCTCTGGTCACGGGTCTCGGTTTTCGGCCTGCCTGTGCAGAAGAGCACGGCGGCACTGCCCCGGCGCCTGCCTCAATAACTGACACTCAGGGAAGTCCGCCAGCGGCAACGCGCGTAGTCCGTATCGCCAGCTTCGAGACAAGAGAAGAGGCTGAGGGCTTTGTAAAAAAGATAGGCGCCGGCGGCTATGAAACGGTAATCCGGAGCGAACGCACGGAAGACAACAGGACCGTCTACAGCGTCTTTGTCACGGTGCACGGCGAGCAGCCAGGGGAATCACTGGAGCTTCCCGTGACGGGCGCAAGCGGAAACCCCGCGGGACAGGAGATGCCGTTAGGTACGCAGAAATCTTTTTCCGACATATTCGGCGGGAGGAGTTATTTTCATGCTTCTCTGGCAGTCAGCGAACTTTATACCGATAACGCCTTTTTAAGCAATAAAGACAAAAAAAGCGGTTCAAGCACGGTACTGTCTCCGGAGGTGTGGATACTCTTGCCGCGTACCGAACGCGAAATGCCCGAAATCGAGGACGTCTCAACGAGGGCACCCGGGGGACTCATCATCAGCAGGCAGAAACCGCATGTCTCGCGGCACTACGAGGCATTTCTGCTCTATCATGCCGATATCCCTCTTTCTTCGAACCTCCCGTCTGAAAAGACCGTCAGCCACAGGGCTTCGGGCGGATTCATTTATAACGGAAACAGGGTCTTTGCCAGCGTCCTGGAGCAGTTTGACCGCGCATATAACACAATAGGGACCGGCGTCCCTTCCGACCCCGTCAGAGTAGACAAGTACAAGAGCAATCTTTTCGATGCCAGTATTTCCTATGATACAGGGAACCGGTTCCGGCTCATGCTTGATTACTCGAATTTTCTCGTTAACTATGACGAGGCCGCAAACGACTTCCAGGACCGTATGGACAATTCGGTTGCAGCCTATGTCTTTTATCAGATACAACCGAAGACCGCGTTGTTCGTAGAGTACGATTTTATCGACATCGCCCATGACAAGGACGCTGCGCTTGACAGCACGGAACATAACCTTTTCGGCGGGGTTCAGTGGGATATCACTGCAAAATCGAAGGGGACGATTAAGGCCGGTTACGGCATTAAGGATTTTGCCAATACGGACACAAGCTTCAACAGCTATATCTTTGAGGCCCAGATCTCGCATAATCTTTCGTCCAGGAATTCGCTGACCCTGACAGCATACAGACAAACTGACGAAACCGATTTTCTTCAGTCTTCATTTATAAGCACGGACGGGGCAAAATTGCAGTTTCAGCACCGGCTGACGAGGAGGATTACCGGCGCAGCGAGCCTTGAATATGCGAAAGAGACATACGAGGGCGGGGACTTTACCCTTGAGGGAGTCACGAAGCAGCGAAAAGACAACATTTTCGACGCGGCCCTCTCCCTGCGCTATCAGTTTAGAAGGTGGCTTGCAAGCGATATCGGGTATGAGTTTACGCGGAGGGATTCGAACTTTGGGGACTTCAGTTATACGAGCAATACCTTTTTTATCAGAATCACAGGTGCAATCTAGATGGAGTATGAAGGACCACGAAACAGGGAGAATCCGCTTTTTTTTGCGGGCCTTTTTCGGGTATAATGAACCACAGCGTGCGGCGTACATGAGAAATTTTTTTTTGGCGGCTTTAATCCTTGCAGTGTTTCTTTCCGGCCGTATTTCCTATGCCCAGGACTACATCGTCGGTCAGGATGACGTCTTGAAGATAACCGTTTACGACCATGCCGACCTGACCACGACTGTGAGGGTAAGCGGCGATGGTCTTATCAATTTCCCGCTCATAGGAAGCGTGCAAGTTGCCGGTCTCACGACGCTTCAGATAGGGCAAAAGATTTCGACGCTCCTTGCCGACGGGTATGTCGTCAGCCCGCACGTGTCTGTCTTTGTAGAGGAATACAAGAGCAAGAAGGCGACCATCCTGGGGCAGGTGGACAAGCCGGGCATCTATGTCCTGAGCGGCGACACTACATTTCTCCAACTGCTGTCCCAGGCGGGCGGCCTGACACCGGATGCAGGAGACAGGGCCGTTGTTAACAGAAAATCTTCTGTGCCGGGAAGGGGCGACAGCGTTATCACCATAGACCTCAAAGGCCTTGTCTCAGCCGGGAACACTTCTCTCGATGTCGCTGTCGAAGACGGCGACAATATCTATATCCCCAAGGCGGGAGTGTTCTTTATCACCGGAGAGGTGAAAAAGCCCGATGCTTATAAATTCGCGGAGGGAACGACTGTCATCAAGGCGATTACCACGGCGGGCGGCCTCACGGATAAAGCGGCTGCGGGGAGGATACGGATTATCCGGAAAATCGGGGGAAAGGAAGAGGTAATCGAAAATGCGGGGATGGACACGCCCGTCATTATTAACGATATCATAGTCGTTCCGGAGAGCTATTTTTAGCGAGGGCCTGCATGCACGAAAAAGAACTGCACTTGAGGGATTATCTTAGGGTCATCGACAGGCGAAGATATACTGTCGGAACATTCTTTATCGTTGTCTTTGTCATCGTTGTGGTTGCGACACTGTCGACTACTCCGATTTATGAGGCGAAAACCAAGGTGCTGATAGATAAGAGTGCGCCGACCAATCTTGCTGCGGTCAATTTCTACTACGAACCCTACGATCCCGATTTTGCCGAGACGCAGTATCAGTTGATAAAGAGTCAGGTAGTCGCCGAGAGGGTGGTGAGCCTGCTGTCTCTTGACACGACGTATGACAGTTATTTTAAAAAGGGCGGGGGCTGGTTCGGCAGCGGCCGTGCCGCACGGCCTGAAAACGGGTTCCCGGATGCGGCAAGAGGCGAAGCCTCGGCCGGCCACCACATAGCAGATATGATCAGCAATTCGATTGTCGTGACACCCGTTAAGAACAGCAAGATTGTTGAGATCAGCTATACGTCAACAAACCCGGCCTTCGCCGCCCTTATCGTCAATACGGTGACTAAGGCATACATGGATATCCTTCTTGAGATGAGGATGAGCTCCTCGAAATACGCGATGCAGTGGATGCAGGAAAAGGCCAATGAGGAAAAGGCGAAGCTTGAACTGTCAGAAGAGGCGCTGCAGCAATACATGAGGAATAATGATATCGTAACGCTTGAGAACAAGGTCACCATGGTGCCTGAAAAAATCGCCGAGGTTTCCTCAAAGGCGGCTGAGGCGGAAACGAAGAGGAAGGCGATGGAGGCGCTCTACAACCAGGTGCAGAGCGTTGCCAATGATCCGGCCAGGGCGGATACCATAAGCGTCATTGCCTCGGATCCGACCATCCAGGCACTGAGGGTCCAGATACTTGGCGCGGAAGAGAGGATCACGGACCTCTCAAAGAAGTACGGACCGAAGCATCCCACGATGATCGCCGCTCAGGAGGACCTCAAGGCATTGAAGGCAAAAAAGGACCAGGAGATCAGGCGGGTCATCGAATCGGTAAAAAACGATTACGAGCTTGCCAGGGCGACTGAGCAGAACTTCAGAAAAATGGCGGGACAGACGCAGGCCCAGACCCAGAGCCTCAACGAAAAGTTCGTCCAGTACGGCGTTTTGAGGCGCGATGCCGACACGAACCAGCAGCTCTATGACGCCATGGTCAAACAGATGAAGGAGCAGGGCATTACCCAGGATGCCCAGACGGTGAACGTGTTTGTGGTCGAAAATGCCGAGACGCCGAAGTCTCCCACGAAACCGAAAAAAACGCTCAATATACTTCTTGGTCTTATCGTCGGTCTTGCCGGCGGGTTTGGGGCAGCTTTCTTTCTCGAATATCTCGACAACACGGTAAAGTCGCCCGATGATGTTGAGACGAAACTGGGTGCGCCGGTCTATGGGGTCGTGCCGCTGCTTTCTGCTGAAAGAAGCATCGAAGACATCGTCGTAAAAGAGCCGCAGTCGCAGTTTGCAGAAAGCTACAAAACGATCAGGACGGCGATCCAGCTTTCCCAGTCGGCGAAGCAGCCGAAGAATCTGCTCGTCACGAGCATAGCTCCCGGAGAGGGCAAGACTGCGACCTCGGTGAACCTTGCCCTGACCATAGCGCAGGCGGAACATTCCGTCTTGCTTGTTGACGGAGACCTGAGGAAGCCGCGCATCCACAAGATATTCGGACTGGATGCCTCAGCGGGACTCAGTACGTATCTTGCCGGTGCATCGGGAGAGGATTCGATTTTCCGGAAGGTTGCTCCCAATCTCAGCGTGATCCCGGCAGGTCCTATCCCTCCCAATCCGTCGGAACTTCTCGGTTCGGATATGATGCGGACCCTTCTGCACGTGGCCGATGAAAGATTCGATTTCGTTATATGGGATTCTTCTCCTCTTCTGACGGTGGCAGACGGACTCATCCTCAGTAAGGTCCTGGACGGTACGGTTATCATCGCGAGGCACGGCGTGACCACCTATGACGGTCTGAGGAAGGGACTGAAGGCCCTTCGCGACATCGATGCACCTTTCCTTGGCATAGTGATCAACGCGGCGGATTTCAAGAAGAGGGATTACTACTACCAGGGGTATTATCATTACGCATATTCCGCAGGCGAAGATCAGCAGCGGTCCTGACCCTGGCGGAGGGGAAAGTTGCTCCGACTTGCGCGGCCCCGGAGGGGTGAACCGTTTGCCTCTTCAAAAAGGGTGACAACGGATGATGAAGTATAGCTACAGGCTGTTTGTCTTTGCCCTGGTATTTTCCCCTCTTGCCTTCGGAACGGTTGAACCATGGTCTCTTGCCGTCATGGAAACGGTATCTTTTCTTGCCCTTGCTTTATTCTTTTACAGGGATAGAGGCGGCAGGAGGGCGGTGTACGAGATGCCGGGTATTATCCCGCTTTTTCTTTTCATCGCCTATATCGCATTTCAGTTGCTCCCTCTGCCCTCAGGGGTAATAAGAGTTGTTTCCCCCGGGACCTACGCCCTGTCTGCGGCATCGGCTCTGGCTGATGGTCCCGTCGGCTGGCTCTGCATTTCGATCAACCCGAAGGCGACAGCGATGGAATTTTTCCGTCTGACCTCTTATGCTGCCTGTTACATCCTCGCCGTCCAATTACTGGCAGACAGGGCTCTCCTGAAAAGGACGATTACGGTGATTGCCGCATTTGCCTCCTTCCTTGCCTTTTTGGGGATAATGCAACATATCCTGCCCAATGGCAGACTGTTTTGGATAAGGGAGCTGCGGCAGGGCGGACATCCGTTCGGTCCGTATGTAAACCCTGACCATTACGCCGGTCTGATGGAGATGCTCTTTCCGCTCGTTCTCTGCCTTTTTCTCTTTTACAGGCCGGGCGACACTTATGGTTCTTTTCGTGAGAGGCTCTTCGGCGCGCTGGAAAACAGAATGACGAATGTCCATATCCTCCTTGGGCTTTCCGCTGTCGTGATAGCGACCTCAATCTTTCTTACTTTTTCGAGGGGCGGGATTGCGAGTTTATGCATATCGACTGCTGCTTTCGGCGGGATGCTCATGATGAAGGATAAGGTAAAGAAAAGCGGAAAAGTAATAGCGGTTGTCTTTATTCTGATCCTGCTGTCTGTAGGATGGTTTGGCTGGAATCCGGTGTTCCAAAGATTCGGGAACGTGAAGGAGGAGGTTGACATGGCGGCCATGAGACCTGTCATGTGGAGCGACAGCCTGAACATAATAGGGGATTTCCCTCTTTTTGGAACGGGATTCGGAAGCTTTGTCCATATCTACCCTAAATACCGCACGATATCCGCTCCCGGCATCCTGGAGCATGCCCACAACGACTACCTTGAACTTTTTGCGGAGAGTGGTATCATAGGCGCTGCGCTTTTGGCCTGGTTTTTGGTGGAGGTCCTCCTGAAATCCTTCAGGTCTTTTTCCGGAAGGAAGGAGCTTTACTCAATCTATCTCTTTGCCGGGACGGCCGCCGGACTGACTGCGATACTTTCCCACGGGTTCGTCGATTTCAATCTCCAGGTGGGGGCCAACGGTCTTTATTTCTTCTTCCTGCTGGGTCTGGCGGTTTCTGCGGCGCATACCAGGATGCGGGAAGGGCTGGGTGAGACCTCCCTCAAGAAAAGTGAGCGCCCTTCATTGGGTCTCCTGCGTCGGGGCTCGGTACTTATAACGGCCCTGTGCATCGTTTTCAATATCGGGCTCCTTCTGGGTGAGGGCGCTTTCGCCTCTGTCAGCGACCTTGCTTTTCTGCCCGGTCCTTCGAAACAGGATCTTGCGAAGATCAGGGACATGTCGCACAGGGCAGCGCTGTTGGATCCACTTGAGGCGAGTTATTATCGCGGGGCGGCGGATGCGGAGTGGCGGCTTGGAGACGTGAGGGCGGCACTGGCTGATTACAGGCGTGCGGTTCGCCTGGATCCCGCCAGAGGGGAATATGTCCAGATGCTCGGACTTCTGATGACGAATACCGGGCAGCGTTGTACAACCGACACCCTCCTTCGTGCCGGGATAGGCCTCGACGGCAGCAATCCGGAGGAATACAGGAGATATGCGTCATGGCTGTTGGCGGCCGGGAAAAAAGAAGAGGGCGAGGCAATGCTCAAGAGGGCGATGCTACTCCAACCGGCAAATGCAGGGGAGTACATCACCCTCATGGTGTTATATGGTCTTGGAAACGAAGAAATCGGCAAAGCCATGCCGGACCTTGCAATGCCGCGCCTGCTGTTTGCGGAATATCTCTCCGCCACCGGAAACGATTCGATGGCCGACGAACAATACAAGGGCGCCCTTGATTGTGCTTCAAGGGAAAAGACAGTTGCTCCGCAATTTTATTACAGGATATACAGGTATTATGACGGCAGGCGGATGCTCGACGATGCAGTAATGGTCATGAACAGGGCGGAAGAGATGATGCCCGAAGACGCCGGGATACATCTCACCGCCGGAGATGCCTATGAGAAGGCGGGCATTACATACAGGGCAGAGGAAGAGTACAGAAAGGCGCTCATCATCGACCCCAACAACGATACAGCGAGAAAAAAAGTTGAGGCGCTACGGAAGTAGCATCGAAGTTATTCTTCTCCTCGCGAGAGTAAAACCCTCTGACGAATGCATCGAAAAGGCCAACGCCCTTCTGGGGCGCGGGGTGGACTGGAAGACGCTTTACCGCATATCACTTATTAACGGCGTGGCCCCACTCATATACGGGAACCTGTCTCTTCTACGGGGCGTTCCAGGAGACATCGAAGAACTTTTCAGGACAAATTATCTGAGCAACGCAGGAGACGTGATAAGGACTTCCGCCGGGCTGAAGGAGATCACCGGAGCCCTTGGGAAGGGAGGCGTAAAATCCATAGCGTTGAAAGGCCATGTCACTGCGGAGGAGATCTACGGTGATGCCGCACTCTATCCCTCCTCTGACATAGACCTGCTGATAAGGATGGAGGACGTCCCGCGTGCCCTGGAGATTATGGAGAAGATCGGCTATCGTCCGGAGCACGGTCCGGACCCGTTTCTCGTCGACCGCTACGGCGGGCTGAACTTCTTCAGGCAGGGAGCGAAGGGCGTCGATCTCCATGTCCGCCTTGGCAACAGAAGATATTTTGACATTCCCGAGGATTTCTGGTGGGAGGACCTGAGAATACGCACGTATGAAGGAAATTCGTACAGCGTGCTGTCGTACGAAAGAATGCTTTTTTTTGCCGCTCTGCATCTTTTCGAACACGGCTGTGCCCCCTTTAAGTTTATCGCGGGAATTGCCGAGATTCTCAGGACGCACGGAAAGGACATCAGGTGGAAGGTTCTGTTTGAGGATGCCGGTCGTTTCAACACCGGAAGGTGCATCCTGCTCTCGCTTGATCTCGCTTCCACCCTGCTTGATGCCCCATTGCCGGCCATCGTCGGGGATATGCTCGAAAGGCGCTCCCGGAAGGAGTGGTGGATTACCCGGAAGATCGAAGAAGGCGTTTTCCGGGAAAAGACGGCCCTTGCCCCGGTGATGTTCCTGCTCACCCTTCTTCAGTACAATGCCTCTCAGGTCGTCTGCAGGATGGCGAAGTGGCTGCTGCCTTCTCTCAAGGAGGTGGCGTACCGGTACGACCTGCCGCAGGGCTCAAGGAAGGTGTTCTTCTATTACCTTTTGAATCCGGTGCTGCTGCTTCTCAAGAGACGCGAAGGATGATCGATATTCATTGCCATATTCTTCCCGGCGTCGACGACGGTCCTCCGGATATGGAAACGAGCATCAGGATGTTGAAGGTGGCAGCCGGGGACGGGATCTCACACATTGTTGCCTCTCCTCATTTTCCGTTTAAGGGCGGGCATTCTCATGAGGATATACGCATCGTCCTTGAAGTGCTGAAAGAGAGAGCGATGCAGGAGGGAATCACGGTCAGGCTATACCTGGGCGCGGATGCAAGGCTCTCCATAGAACTCATCGAATTGATCGGCATGAAAGAAATACCGACGATAAGCAATTCGCGTTATTTCCTCCTGGAACTTCCTGAAGTCATCCCGCCAAATGTCGAGAGGTTTCTTTTTGACGTCCGCGCGAAAGGGTTTCTGCCGGTCATAACCCATCCGGAAAGAAATTACGGCCTGCTTTCGAGACCCGAAAGGGTAACTGCGTTCAGGGAAACAGGGGCCCTGTATCAGCTTACTGCAATGAGCATTACCGGCGGCTTCGACGACCGCATACTGTGGTTTTCCCGGTTTCTTCTGAAGAAGGGTGTTGTCGATTTTGTTGCCACTGATGCCCACGACCCGGACTGGAGAAGGCCTGTTCTGTCAAGGGCCTACGGCGAAGTTCTCCGCATGTGCGGCGAAAGAGAAGCAAGAAGGCTTTTTTTCGAAAACCCGCTGGCGGTGCTCGAGGACAGGCAGATAGATACTCCTTCGTAGCATCATATCTTCTGACGGATCTTCTCAATAGACGGAAGACAGCGCAACCGTCGTAAAGGCCGGCCGTTTATTTTTCTTCCGATTCTGTCATCTCCCTGTTTTTTGGGACCATCAGACATCATTATCGTGCGACCTGAGCAGGCAGCTGCCGGGAATGTTCGAGAAAAAAATTACTTGACGTCGAGACGGGCTTTTTGTTTAATAGTCTATCCAAATTCCTGGGAGGGTAAGAATATGAAGGGTATAGTCAGGAAAGTTTTCTTCAGACCGGCAACATTCTTTCTACTTGTATTGTTTTTATGGAGCGGAGTATCTGTCGGCAAGGCCTTTGCGGAATCTTTGCGGTGGATCATGTGGCCCGACAGAAGTTATCATTTTTCGTCTCCTACCGGTATTGCGGTGGACGCATCAGGGAATGTCTATGTGGCTGACAGAAGTGACCACCGCATCCAGAAATTCGACTCGGACGGAAACTATCTGACCCAGTGGGGATACTACGGGAACGGCGAAGGTCAGTTTAAATATCCTTCCGGCGTAGCGGTGGACGCATCAGGGAACGTCTATGTGGCTGATACCTCCAATTGCCGCATCCAGAAATTCGACCCCGACGGCAACTGGCTGACCCAGTGGGGATATTTCGGGAGCGGTGATGGTCAGTTTATCAATCCCAGCGGTATTACTGTCGACTCATCAGGGAACGTCTATGTAGCCGACTCGGGTAACAATCGCATCCAGAAATTCGACTCCGACGGAAACTATCTGACGCAGTGGGGGTCTTCCGGAAGCGGTGACGGTCAATTTGACTCTCCCTGGGGTATAGCGGTTGACGCATTAGGCAATGTGTATGTCTCCGACTTGCATAACGAGCGCATCCAGAAGTTCGACTCAAGCGGCGGCTACCTTATCCAGTGGGGTGGGGTAGGCGGCGGCGATGGCCAGTTCAACGATCCCATGGGGCTTTCAGTGGATAAGGCAGGCAATGTCTATGTCGCCGACTCATACAATACCCGCATCCAGAAATTCGACTCAAACGGCAGTTATCTTTTCCAGTGGGGGTCTTCCGGGTACGGCAACAATCAATTTGGGTGTCCTTATGGTGTTGCAGTGGACGCATCGGGCAATGTATATACCGTTGACTACGGCGGCAACCGCATCCAGAAATTCGACGCGGATGGAAGCTATCTGGCCCAGTGGGGCAATTATGGAAGCGACAACGGCCAATTCTACAGTCCAGGCAGCGTAGCAGTAGACTCATCCGTCAGCGCCAATGTCTATGTCGCCGACTCAGGTAACCACCGCATCCAGAAATTCGACTCAAACGGAAAGTATCTGAAACAGTGGGGATCTTATGGCAGCGGCATCGGTCAATTTGCCTCTCCGGCGGGTGTTGCGGTTGACGCATCCGGCAACGTCTATGTTGCCGACACCTACAACGACCGCATCCAGAAATTCGACCCCGACGGAAATTATCTGGACCAGTGGGGATATTCTGGGACCGGCAACGGTCAATTCAACGAGCCCATGGGAGTTGCGGTGGATGCATCGGGTAATGTATATGTCGTTGACTGGAACCACCGCGTACAGAAATTCGACTCAGACGGCAACTACCTGACCAGGTGGGGCTATTACGGGACCGGCAACGGCCAGTTCGAATATCCACGGGGGGTGGCGGTTGACGCGTCGGGTAATGTATACGTCGCTGACACAAACAACAACCGCATCCAGAAGTTCAACTCAAACGGCAGCTTCCTGACCAAGTGGGGATCTTCCGGCAACGGCAACGGTCAGTTTTCGTCTCCATACGGAGTGACCGTGGACACAGCAGGCAACGTCTATGTCGCTGACACCTATCTGTATCGCATCCAGAAATTCGACTCAGTCGGCAATTACCTGGCCAAGTGGGGGTCCTGGGGGACCGGCGCAGGCCAGTTTGAGTATCCGATGGACGTAGCGGTCGACGCCTCGGGCAACATCTATGTCGCAGACTCAACCAACTGCCGCATCCAGAGGTACGGCCTTGCCGATTCCATCACGGTTTCGGGCGCCGCAGGCGACTCCGGCGGAAGCGTAATCGGCGGAGCCATCAACTGCAGCATCTATGATGACGGCTCAACGTTGGGCACCTGTGATGAAGGTTTCGCAGAGGGAGCTTCCATTGTGTTGAAGGCGGTGCCTGAAACGGGCTCGCATGTTGTCTGGTCAGGATGCACAACGTCATCCGGCAATACCTGCAATGTGACCGTGGACGCGGACAAAACGGTAACAGCCTCTTTTGTGATGAATCCCCTGCCCCTGACCCTCAATTCATTCACTCCTGACAAGCAGTCCCCGCAGCCCGTATATGGTAATCCTGGCGATCAGATCACCTGGACGGCCTCGGCATCAGGCGGGACCGGCAGTCTCACTTATACCTTCAGGACGTGGACAAGCGGCGGTGGGTACGTAACCGAGCAGACCGGCTCTTCGAACACCTGGCCCTGGATGCCTTCATCACCGGGAAACTATTCGATTCAGGTAATCGTTAAAGACGGTAACGGTCAGCAGGTAAACAGCAACTGGATAAGCTATACAGTAGCTACTCCCCTGGTGCTCACATCCTTTGTTTCCGACAAGGCATCTCCACAGTCAGTGTATGTAGATGTGGGAGATGAAATCACCTGGACGGCCGCAGCAACAGGCGGTAGCGGCACTCTCACCTATACCTTCAGGACGTGGACGAACGGCGGCGGATATGTGACCCAGCAGTCAGGCGCTTCGAATACCTGGGCATGGGTCGCTTCTACACCGGGTGTCTACTCGGTCCAGGTCATCGTGACCGACAGTTATGGTCAGAAGGTAAGCAGCAACTGGATAAGCTATACGATAGCTACTCCGCTGGTGCTCACATCCTTTGTTTCTGATAAGGCGTCTCCACAGCATGCTTATGCAAACCTCGGAGATGAGATCAAGTGGACCGCAGCTGCAACAGGCGGATACGGAAGCCTCACCTACCAGTTCAGGACATGGACGAGCGGCAGTGGAGCTATAACACAGCAGTCGGGCGCTTCCAACAACTGGTCCTGGATGCCTTCCGTTCCAGGCAATTATTACGTCCAGGTGATCGTTATGGACAGTTTCGTACAGAAGGTCAGCAGTAACTGGATAAACTACACAATATCGCCCGTACCTCTTATGTTCGCATCCTTTACCCCGGACAAGGCGTCTCCACAGACAAGCGGGACCAAGATCACGTGGAACGCCTCGACAACAGGGGGAAGCGGAACGGTCACCTATACCTTCAGGACATGGACGAGCGGGGGAGGCTACGTGGTCCAGCAGTCCGGTGCCTCGAACACCTGGGCATGGACACCTTCATCACCGGGCAACTATTCGGCTCAGGTGATCGTCACCGACAGTTACGGCCAGAAGGTGAACAGCAGCTGGATTAGTTACGTGGTTCAATAAACTTCAGACTGTGGGTCCCCGGCATGAGTGCCGGGGACCTTCTCTAAGAAAGCTTTTTGTGGCGGCAGATTATCACCTTTTCATCCTTGACGTTTCGAAGACTGTTCGTCTATCATAGTTCAGTGTCTGAACGCACTGAACCTCTTTCTGACAGAAGGCGAAGAATCCTTCAGCGGCGGTAGCCCATCCTGCTGACAGCACCGATAGCCCACCCAGGCCTGACATAAGTTCTTTCTTGATCGTTTCAAAGCTTCATGGATGAGTCTCAATTCAAGACCCTGAGAGAGTTGGCGAAGGACGGTACGCTCTCGCAGCGCGATCTTGCCAGAAAAATGGGCCTGAGTCTTGGAAGGGTGAACTACGTCGTCAACGGCCTGCTCAGGAAGGGATATCTGAAGGCGAAGCGTTTCAAGAATTCGAGAAATAAGATGGCTTATATGTACATTGTGACGCCCAAGGGTCTGAGCACCAGGATGACACGCACCTACGATTTTTTGCAGAGAAAGCTCGAGGAGTTCGAGAGGCTCAGAAAGGAGATAGAGGTGCTCAGGCAGGAGACAGAGGTCTTTCGGGAGAGTTGCGGGGAGCGGAGAGAAAATTCAAGAAAAGAGGATGTGGATCGGACTGAACCATGAACAATAAGAAGATCTTAGTGACAGGAGCAGCTGGTTTTATCGGGTATCATCTCTGCAAAAGATTGCTCGAAAAGGGGGGCGAGGTGACGGGTATCGATAATCTCAATGATTATTATGACGTCAACCTGAAACTCGACAGATTGAAAAAGATCACCATGGAGAGGAACTTTACTCCTGTGAGGATGGATATCGCCGACAGGGATGGCATGAAAGCGCTCTTCGAAAGGGAAAGGTTCGATATTGTGGTCAACCTCGCTGCGCAGGCTGGGGTAAGGTATTCACTCAAGAATCCTCACTCTTATGTCGACAGCAACCTCCAGGGGTTTCTGAACGTCCTCGAAGGCTGCAGGCACGGCGCAGTGAAGCACCTCGTCTTTGCCTCATCGAGTTCAGTATACGGCGCAAACACGAAGATGCCTTTTTCTGTGCATCATAACGTCGATCATCCTGTCTCCCTTTATGCGGCAACCAAGAAGGCGAACGAACTGATGGCGCATGCGTACGCGAGCCTCTACGGCATCCCATGTACAGGGCTCCGCTTTTTCACGGTATACGGGCCGTGGGGCAGACCTGACATGGCCCTGTTTCTATTCACGAGGGCAATTCTGGAAGACAAGCCGATCGACGTATTCAACTTTGGAAAGATGCAGCGTGACTTCACCTATATCGACGACATCATTGAAGGCGTCGTGAGGGTCATGGACAAAATACCTGAGCCGGATCCCTCCTGGAGAGGCGACCAGCCTGATTCTGCGTCGAGCTACGCCCCTTACAGGCTGTATAACATCGGCAACAATCAACCAGTGGAGCTCCTGAAGTTCATCGAAGTGGTTGAAGAATGCCTTGGCCGGAAGGCGGTCAAAAACCTGCTTCCCCTGCAAGCCGGAGATGTGCCGGCCACCTTTGCGGATATCGATGATCTCACCAGGGTTGTCGGATTCAGGCCATCGACCCCTATCGAAGAGGGCATAAGGAAGTTTGTGGACTGGTATAAATCATACTATAAGGCCTGAGGAATAATGGCTGCCGCTGAAGTCTCAGAGTTTTTTTCCATGCTTATTACTATTGACATTCCGCGAATTTTTCCATTATCATTCGTCTCATCTCACAAACATGGAGGGGGCAATGAGGAAATCTGTAATTTCGGCAGCATTTTTTCTGGCATTGGCATTTCTTCTGCCGTATCCGGTTACCGCAGCAGCAGAACTGACGGCCTCGCTGAGTCCGGACAAGACATCACCGCAGCCGCCGTATGCAAGCCCGGGTGACGAGATCACCTGGACCGCAACTGCATCCGGGGGCACAGCGCCGTACACCTATACCTTTCGCAGCTGGACGGCAGAGGGAGGAATAGTAGTGGAACAAACGGGTTCGTCCAATATATGGACATGGACGCCCGCTGCGGGAAATTATCAGATTCAGGTTATAGTCGACGATAGCTCGGGCGCAAGCGTGGCAACCGACTGGGTTTCATACCAGATAGAAACCGGCATGACTCTTGACTCCTTTACCGCTGACAAGCTCTCACCGCAGCCGCCGTACTGGGTCCCAGGTGATGAGATTACCTGGACTGCAAACGTAAGCGGAGGCACGCCGCCTTATACATATACCTTCCGCACCTGGACAAATGCGGCTGGTACGGTTGTGGGCCAGGCAGGATCTTCAAATATATGGAAATGGGAACCGACGGTTCCCGATGACTATTCCGTGCAGGTGATGATGACGGACTCACTCGGACAGACCGTTGTCAGCAGCTGGAACCCTTACAGCATAGTTGCCGATGAACTGCAGCTCGTCTCGCTCACCCCTGACAAGGAGTCTGTGCAGCCTCCCTATACGAACCCGGGAGATGAGATCATCTGGACTGCGAACGTAAGCGGAGGCAGCAGGGGGCTTACCTATACTTTCAGCGTCTGGACGGCGGCCGGCGGCACGGTAGATATGCAGACAGGAAGTTCGAATACCTGGGTGTGGCGGCCCGACACGGTCGGCAAATACTCCATTCGTGTAACCGTCATAGACGGCGTCGGCCAGGTTGTCACCAGCGCATGGGTCGACTACATGATCGACCAGCCTATCACAATAGATTCCTTTACCTCCGACAAGGCTTCACCTCAGCCGCCATACTGGCAGCCGGGGGATGAGATCACCTGGACCGCGACAGCGTCAGGCGGCACGGGCCAGCTTACCTACCGCTTCAGGACGTGGACAACAGCGGGATATGTTGATAAACAGATCGGATCTTCCAATACATGGGCCTGGGAGCCGACGGTTCCCAACGACGACTATTCCGTTCAGGTGATAGTGAGCGACAGCGTCGGCCAGTACGTTGCAAGCAATTGGGTCCATTACAGTATCAAGGCGACGCCGCTTGATCTCAATTCCTTTACTGCCGATAAGGCCGCTCCCCAGCCTCCTTACGCAAGCCCCGGAGACGAGATCACCTGGACCGCTAACGCAAGCGGCGGAAACAGGGGGCTCACGTATACGTTCCGGACCTACGTAGGAGGTGTGACTACCGTCCAACAGACGGGAGCGTCCAATACCTGGATATGGAGCCCCACCGTCCCCGCCGACTATTCCGTGCAGGTGGTGGTAACTGATGGAGTTGGGCAGCAGGTGAGCAGCGCCTGGGTCCATTTTCGTATAGGTGTTGTTCTTCAATCTGCTTCTTTGTCGCCTGACAAGGCGTCCCCGCAGGCGCCCTTCTGGAGCCCCGGGGATGAGATTACCTGGACAGCAACCGCAACAGGAGGAAGCGGGACTCTTACGTATCGTTTCCGCACCTGGAGCAAGTCGACCGGATCGGTGGACAAGCAGATTGGTCCTTCAAACACATGGGCATGGAGGCCGTCGACCCCCGGCGATTATTCCGTTCAGGTGATAGTGAGCGACAGCACCGGTCAGGTTGTCGCAAGTAACTGGGTATCTTACAGCATTAAACTCACTCCCCTTGTGCTCAACTCCTTTTCTGCGGACAAGGCCTCCCCTCAGCCGCCTTACTCAAATCCGGGAGACGAGATAACCTGGACAGCCAACACAGCGGGAGGCAACGGCGCTTTGACTTATACATTCCGTACCTGGAACGGAAGCTCCACGACTGTGGGACAGTCGGGCGCGGCGAATACGTGGATTTGGAAGCCAGTCGCCGGCAACTGGAGTGTGCAGGTGATCGTGAAAGACAGCTTCGGTCAGCAGGCGACCAGCGGCTGGGTGCCTTACCTTGTTGCAGATCCTCTCTATTTCGATTCCTTAAGCCCTGACAGGGCTTCGTCACAGCCTGTCGGTACTACTATCACGTGGACGGCTGCTGCACATGGAGGCAATTACGGATATACCTATACCTTCCGTTCTTACTCCTTCTCGACTGGCATGGTAACAGAGCAGACAGGCGGATCAAACACATGGAACTGGACGCCCGCAGTTGCTACCAATTACCAGATACAAGTGATGGTGAAGGACGGTGTCGGCCAGAGCGTAAGTAGCAACTGGGTAGATTTTACGATAACTCCGTAAAGAGGCCTTTTTGATTCAAGACATGCCCGGCGGCCGATGAGGTCGCCGGCATGTCTTCCTTCTTAAGTGAGATAACCGAAGTACTGCATCGACAGAGAAGTCATACGCCGTAACAGATGAAATCACGAACCGTTCAAATTTCGGTACTCTTGTTCCTTCTGTTTTTTTCATCTCTCGCCCTCTCGGACCAGATCGCCTGGCCTGTCAAGGGAGACGATTTCGACGTTGTCGTAATAGCAGATCCGATCACTGATTACAGAATTCTTCCGTTTACGGAAAAGATCGAAAACTCGGTCCAGGGCGAGGCGGTCTCGCTCACAGCCGCACCGGATTCGTACGAACCGGCGAGTTTTGTTATCCGGTCCGGGGATATCTATCTAAAGGATCTCAGGATTGAGTTGTCGGACCTTAAGGCAGAGACCGGGAAGAGAACCGGGCAGCCGCAGTTGGTTTTCCCGAAAGAAGATATCGACATCAAGGCGGTGAAATGCTGGTATCAGGCAGGCAGCGCCGGTAGCGGCATCAGCCAGCATAAGGAAAGCCGGGTGCTGATCCCCGAGTTGCTTCTCAATGACGATTCCCTGGTAAAGGTGGATTTGCAGAAGAAAGAGAACTATCTCAAATTGTCTTTTCCCGCTCGGGAAAAGTACGTATGGATAAGTGATCCAAAAGATGTGAAGAAGCCTGTTATTCCGAGGGCGGACCAGTTTCCCGTTAAGGACAGCCCGAGGCTCTTGCCCCTCGATATCCCCCCGAGGACGAACAAACAGTTCTGGCTTACCGTGCACGTGCCCAAAGGGACGAGCCCCGGCACATACGGGGGCACGATTGACATACTCTCGGCAAACGGGTTCAGAAAGAGTCTCACCCTTAAGCTCAGAATTCTGCCCTTTAGACTTCTACCGCCGTATTACGCCTCCAGCATTTTCTACCGGGCCAGAATAGACCCTATATTCGATCCGTCGGGAAAGGGGACCATCTCATCCGAGTATAAGACCGAGCAGCAGTTCAGGGCAGAGCTTAAAGACCTGTATGACCATGGCGTGACGAACCCGCTTGTCTATGAAGGGTTTAACAAGGAGGTCTTTGCGAAAGTTCTTCAGATCAGGGAGGAAGCCGGCATGGGCGGGCAGCCCCTCTATTACGTAGGCCTCGGCCGAAACGGCACGGGAAACCCCTCGACCCAAGCGGACCTGGAGACGCTGAGGGAAAAGGTGAGGGCGATAGTCGACCTCTGCAGGTCCTATGGAATTCCGGAGGTCTATTTCTTTGGCATCGACGAGGCGACCGGACAAACTCTCTCTTCTCAGCGGCGGGCATGGGATGCGGTCCATGAAGCGGGGGGAAAGGTCTTTTCCACCGGTTTCAGAAAGACCAATTTCGAAGCGATGGGCGACATACAGGACGTCCTTATAAGCGCCTATGCGCCCTCGGCTGATGAGGCAAAAAAATGGCATTCGAAGGGCCATCAAATATGGAGCTACGCCAACCCACAGGGAGGAGTGGAAGCGCCGCAGCTGTACCGGAGAAATTTCGGGCTTCTTCTATGGAGGAATGGTTACGACGGCGCAGCGACATACGCCTACCAGAATTCCTATGGAAACATCTGGAATGATTTCGACCATCCCGTGCACCGCGACATCGCCTTTGCCTATCCTACCGTCGACGGCGTCATCGATACCGTGGAGTGGGAGGGATACAGGGAAGGCGTGACGGACGTGAGGTACGTGACGACCCTGATGGACAGGATCGAAAAGGCGAAAAAATCGGGCGATAAAAGACGGCAAGAATTGGCGGCCGAGGCGAGCAGGTATCTCGACGGCCTGGAGATAATAAACGGAGACCTTCTCAAAATCCGCACCGGGATCACTGATTATATACTCAGGCTGGACAGTGTCAACTGATCCCGTCAACGCACAGACAGCAACTTCCGAGTCTTAAGAGATTATCATGATACAGTCATTGCGTTATCTGAAGAGCCGTTATGCCCCGGGAGGTTCGTTCAGGGGGAATGTCCTGACCCTCGTGACCGGGACCACCATAGCACAGGCGATTCCGATAGCTATGTCGCCGATACTTACGAGGATATACAGCCCTGATGACTTCGGGGTGCTTGCGCTGTATCTCTCGGTGACATCCCTCGTCTCGATTGTGGCGACGGGGCGTTACGAACTCGCCGTTCTTCTCCCGGAAAGGGATGAGGATGCGGCCAATGTTGCAGGGCTCGCCATTTGTATCAGTATTGCAGTCAGCGCTTTCGCATTCATCGCCGTCATGTTGTTTAACGGCCCTTTCGCAAAAATGCTGGGCAGTCCGGGCATAGCCCGATGGCTTTATCT
The DNA here is from genome assembly GCA_033853975.1 of Thermodesulfovibrionales bacterium. Taxonomy (GTDB): domain Bacteria; phylum Nitrospirota; class Thermodesulfovibrionia; order Thermodesulfovibrionales; family UBA6898; genus JAWOKY01. The sequence continues at coordinate 27,475 of JAWOKY010000062.1, read as the reverse complement.
CGTTCCGGCCACGATCCTACTGACAAGCGCATATCAGACGCTCAATTGCTGGTTGACCAGGAAGATGCGTTTCAGGAGGCTTGCCTTAAACAGGATGTCCCTCTCTGCGGCAACAGCCGCTGCCAACCTCTCCCTGGGAGTCGCAAAATTCGGCGCCAGCGGTCTTATCTTTGGCAGCATCGCCGGTCAAAGCGCGCCGACCGTCATGCTTGGCCGGCAGATATGGAAAGATGATCGGGAGACGCTCCGGGCGGTCAATAGACACGGCCTGAGAAGACAAGGTGTGCGTTTTAAGAACTTCCCCTTGTTTTCCCTGCCGGCAGATTTTCTGAACTCCTCGACAAATCAGATACCGATTATGCTGCTCAGCAATTTTTTCGGTGCTGCGGTGATAGGGTTTTATTCCCTGACTCAGAGGGTCCTTGGCGCGCCCATCACGCTGATAGTTTCATCCATCGCGGAAGTTTTCAAACAGCGCGCAAGCAGTGATTACGCTAAATTCGGAAACTGCAGAAACATATACATGAAGACATTCAAACACCTGCTCGTTCTTTCTCTGCCTCCGTTCGTCATTTTCTTCTTTATGGCACCGTTCCTTTTCTCCGTTGTCTTCGGGGCGAAGTGGAGGGTTGCCGGCGAATATGCGCAGATCTTCTCGGTAATGTACTTTCTGCGGTTCATCGCCAGTCCGCTGAGCTTCACTTATTTCCTGGCCGAGAGACAGAGGGAAGACCTGTATTTGAACATTTTTGCGGGGGTCATCACATTCGCGAGCCTCTTCGCAGCATACTATCTTCTCGGGGACGCGAAGGCGGCTGTAACTGCGCTTTCGGCGAGCGGCTCCATTGTATATCTCATCTTTCTTCTACGGTCGTATCAATTTTCGGCGGGGAAGGGGAATTTGCAGGTAATAGGCAATGACTAACGAAAACCTCCCATTTGAAGAGCGTGCGTATGAAATGGAAGACCTGTGGAAGGTTGAAAACATGAATGAACGGGAAGTGGAGCGAGTAAGCTTCACCGCGAGCCTGATTCCCGAGGATGTGAGAAGTGTAGCAGATATTGGCTGCGGCAACGGCCTGTTTCTGAATCATCTTGCTACGACAGCGCCGGGCCGTTTTTCACGGCTATGTGGTGTGGACCGGTCGAGGTCGGCCCTGGAGCATGTCGGTACTGAGAAGTTACAATGCTCAATCGAGAGGCTTCCTTTCTTTGACGGCGAATTCGATATGGCAACATGCCTGGAAGTGCTTGAACATTTGCCGGTGAGCATCTACGGCACAGCATTGTCGGAAGTTGCCAGGATATCGAGAAAATACGTTTTCATTTCCGTCCCGAATGATCAGGACCTGGAAGAGTCGCTTGTAAACTGTCCCCAGTGTCCGACGAAGTTTAATCCGGACTATCACTTGCGCAGTTTTAACAGGCATTCGCTTGAGGTCTTGTTGAACGGGTATGGGTACAGGTGTCTCGATGTTTTCCAAATCGGAAGGACTGTCGAATATGCAGGAAGAAAGAAGATATTGAGGCTTTTGGGCAGGAAGAAGGCGTCGCCGCCTTGGTACGCAGTTTGTCCCGCCTGCGGGTATCATGATGAAGTCAGCGCCGTTCCAAAGGAAGCTCAGGTCGATAAGCGAATGCTGAAAGAGATCATAAAGAAGCTTTGGCCAAAGAAAATAGTATATAGGTGGATAGGAGGGCTCTATCAGAAAGTCTCCTGAAAGAGACCGGGAGAAGTAGAGAAACTCTATGATCGCTATTATCGATTACGGAATGGGAAACCTTGGCTCCATCGCCAACATGCTCAAGAAGATAGGAGCAGAAGCGGTTGTGACTTCGGACATAGGCGCGATCAAAAGAGCCGACAGATTGATCCTGCCGGGTGTCGGGGCCTTTGACGCAGGGGTGCGGAACCTGAGCGACAGGGGGCTGAGCGGTGTCCTGACAGAGAAAGTAATCGCGGGGCAGGCACCCATCCTCGGCATCTGCCTCGGCATGCAGCTCATGACAAAGAATAGCGAAGAGGGCGTTTCCTCCGGACTCTGCTGGATCGACGCAGAGACCGTCAGGTTCCGATTCGACGGGGAAGGAAAGGGACTCAAAGTCCCTCATATGGGGTGGAATCAGGTCCGCCCCGTCCGCGAAAGTCCGCTTTTCGAAAATACCGTCGACCAACAGCGCTTCTATTTTGTGCATTCCTATCACGTCGTCTGCAGCGACGAGAATGACGTTGTGGCGAAGACGCACCACGGGTACGACTTTGCCTCCGCGATGCAGAAGGGTAACATCATGGGAGTGCAGTTCCATCCGGAAAAGAGCCACCGCTTCGGCATGAAGCTTCTGAGAAGATTTGCGGGACTATAATGCTTAAGACGCGCGTTATCCCCTGCCTTCTGCTGAAAAGGGGCGGACTGGTAAAAACGGTCAAATTCAAAGACCCCACCTATGTTGGAGATCCGATCAATGCCGTCAGGATCTTTAACGAGAAGGAGGTCGACGAACTCGTTTTCCTCGACATCTCTGCCACCGCAGAAGGGAGAAAGCCGAACTTCGGGCTTCTTGCAGATATAGCGAGCGAGGCGTTCATGCCCTTTGGTTACGGCGGTGGCATAACAGACATGTCGACGATAGGGGCGCTCTTTAGCCTCGGGGTCGAGAAGGTCGTCATCAACAGCCATGCGGCCGAAAACTCAGGCTTTATCCGTGAGGCCGCGCTCAGCTATGGAAGTCAGAGCATCGTAGTTTCGATGGATGTGAAGCGGGGCTTCCTCGGGGGGTATGCTGTTTTTACGCACGGCGGCACGAGAAACATCAAGCGCGATCCTGCCCGCTATGCAAGGGAGATGGAAGACCTCGGCGCCGGCGAGATATTCCTCAATTCGATCGACAGGGACGGGACGATGCAGGGCTATGATCTCGAACTTCTCAAAACGGTATCCCGCGCGGTTACCATTCCGGTCATCGCCTGCGGCGGGGCCGGTCGGATCGAACACTTCGCCGAGGCGGTGCACACCGGCGAAGCTGCCGCGGTTTCGGCGGGGAGCATGTTCGTATTCCAGGGAAAACACAGGGCCGTTCTTATTACGTATCCTGACGCGTCAGAACTGGACAGGGTGCTTCGATGAAAGACAACAGAAGGCAGATATGCACCAAGTGCGTCATGGACACCACGGACCCCGGCATCACCTTCGACGACAATGGGGTCTGCAGCCACTGCCGGTCCTATGACAGCCTCGTAAAGACAACCTGCTACGGCGCAGAGGAGGGCAGGCGCAGGCTCGACACGCTGATTGACACTATTCGCAGGGAGGGGAAGGAAAGGGATTACGACTGCGTGATCGGAGTCAGCGGGGGCGTTGACAGCACCTTCGTGGCCTATAAGGTGAAAGAGCTCGGATTAAGGCCGCTTGCCGTCCATCTCGATAACGGGTGGGATTCCGAGCTGGCGGTGAAGAACATCGAAAACGTTATAAAGAAATTATCGATCGATCTGCACACGCACGTGATCGACTGGGAAGAATTCAGGGACCTTCAGCTCGCATTTTTGAAGGCGTCGACTCCTGATTCGGAGATCCCGACTGATCACGCCATAATTGCGCTTCTGCACCAGATGGCCGACAAGATCGGCATAAGGTTCCTGATCACCGGCTGCAACGTGAGGACGGAAACGCATCTTCCCAAGGCGTGGTCCCAGGGCCACTGGGACTGGAGATATATCAGAAGCGTTCAACGGAGGTTCGGAAATATGCGGATCGGAACCTTCCCGCATACAGGCCTATGGAAATACCACAGGTACCGTGCTCGCCATCGGCAGATCGACATCCTGAACTATCTCGACTACGTTAAGAAAGACGCAAAGGAGCTGATAAAAAGGGAGTTTTGCTGGAAGGACTACGGGGGGAAACATTACGAATCAATCTATACGAGGTTTTATCAGGGATATATCCTCCCCAGAAAATTCGGTTACGACAAGCGCAGGGCCCATTTTTCGAGCCTGATATGCTCAGGCGAGATGACCAGAGAAGAGGCGCTTAAGGAACTCGAAAAGGAGCCTTATCCCGGTGAAGTGCAGGAAGAAGACAGGGCTTACGTGGCAAAGAAATTCAACCTTTCGGAAGAGGAATTTGAGAGTATAATGCGGCTTCCCGTAAAGACATACTGGGACTACCCCTCCTACGGCAAGTTGTTCAGACACCCCCTTTACAATGCCGTTATCGGACCCTTCCGGGCGATCAAACGCGTCCTTGCCGGTTGGGGCCGACAGAGAGATTAGTGATGTCTGAAAAGCCACGTGTAGGGATCCTCATGCTGGGCGGCCCTATCGGGGGCGGCGGCGGTGCCGAAAGGCGATTCGCAAGGGTGATCGCATCGTTTCAGGCCCGAAATAACAGCAGTCACGTCTTTCTCATCACACATCCCGAGCTGACATGCTGGCTTAAAGAAGCATCAATACCGATTGGGCAGAAGAATATTATCTTGACAGGGAAGATCCTGTCACCGCCGCGGGGTTCTCACGTTGTCAAACGATATTTTTCTCATGTCGGAAATTCAATCAGGTATTCGTTGATGCTCAGGCATCTGGTCAGACAGCATAATATCGATATCTTGCATTTCATTACTCCGAATCTGTATTTTGTGCCTTTTCTCTTCCTCAGGGGACGACGTCCGAAGGTAGTATTCAGTCTGGTGAGCTATCCCGCCTTTCTCGAGAGAATTCCCCGGACCTCAAGGCTGGTCTTCGAGATGTTTTATCGCGGAGCTGACGTCATAGATTCGCTGTACCGGAATTTCATGGAAATTTGTCCCCGGCACAGGAGGAAGACCCGGGTGACGCCCTGTTCTTTCACCGATTACGGCAGGTTCTTTCCGGAGGCGGGGAAGGAAAAGTGGATCGTCTTTGCAGGGCGGCTCGAACAGAGAAAAAACCCCTTGCTTCTCCTTGAGTCGATTGCGGGGATTGCCGATGACCTGAGGCAGCGGCAATGGAAGTGCTTCATCTTCGGGAAGGGCGAACTGGAAGGCGCCGTGAGAAATTTCATCAGCAGTAACAATATCTCCGACATCGTCGCAATCTCGTCGGCCCCGGACATATCGGGCATCCTGAACAGGTCGAGCATCTTTGTTTCTCTGCAGAAGCTGGAAAATTATCCCTCCCAGTCCCTCCTCGAAGCGATGGCTGCCGGCAACGCGATTGTGGCTACTGATGTGGGAGACACGCGCCGCCTTGTGGACGGCGAGACAGGGGTCCTCTTGCAAGAGCAGTCAGCGGAGGTCCTGGCCGCGGTATTGCTTCGGCTGATCGATGATCGACCGCTGCGCTGCTCTATGGGGGCAAAGGGGCGTAAGTTGGTCGCGAAGACACACACAATGGAGAGATGGGCTGACTACCTCGACGAACTCTGGTGTGAGCTAAAGGACTCGACAGTCAGACGAACCTCTTGCTGAAATTGTGACTCTATGAGAAGGGACGAATTGATACGTGTTGCACTGCTTGCGGGGGTGCTTTTTCTCTGTGGAATGGTCGGCATGACAGAGGGCTCGGCCAGTATTCCGCTTTACGCCCTGATCTTATTCATGATGGGAGTGGCCGCAGTGCGACTGGAGGCCGGCTACCCTGAAGAGCGGGCATTCATGCAGAAGATCTTCACTTTCGGATACATCACCAGGATAGTATATGCGGTGTCCATCTATTTCGCCCTCATTTACCTGCGCGGGGAACCCTTCCTGGGGGGAGGGGATGACAACGAGTATGAAAAATGGGGGGGCATACTGAGCAGCAACTGGTTCTCGGGGGATTTCAGCACCCCCCGCGAGATAAGCGACCATCCGGGATATCCTGTCATTAATGGCATACTGCATTTTTCCGCCCATTTTCTGGGAGGATACCATATCCTTATCTCGAGGTTCGCCAACGGTCTCCTGGGCGCACTCATTGCGGTCTATATTTATAAGATTGCGATGAAACTCTTCGATGCGCGCACGGCCCGCATTTCCTCCTGGCTGGCGGCCTTCTTCCCTGAGCTGCTGTTTTTCTCGTCGGTCCAGCTCAAGGACATCGTCGTCACGTTCTTTTTCGTTTTTTCCGTCAGTCGGTATCTTGACTACAGGGCGACCGGCAGGATAGGGAACGTCGCCCTTGCCGCAGCCGCTGTTGTGCCGATATCGTATATCCGGAATGAATATGCGGTTTTGCTTGCGGTCGTCCTTGGACTTTCGCTTGCCGTTTACATATTTTCCGACGGCCCGGCCGGCACGATAGAAAAAGACAAGCGGCAAGACTGGGCGGTGCTGTCGGCGTTTCTGTTGCTGCTTGCCTACCTGCATTATCATGGGGGTATTTCCGGAGAGGTAAACCATTCTCCCATGACCATCATGGAAAGAATCCACCGCTATAACAAACACACATTCTCAGGCGCAGAGTCCGGGTCGCTCGGAGCGAGTTTTTTCACGAACATGCCTTTTCCGGTGAGGGTGGTGATATTCCCTTTTCTGATGGTCCTGATGCCTTATCCGCCATGGTGGGTCTTTTCCTCCGACAGCCCGGTAAACGCCCTCCTCTTCGCCGACGCCGTCTTCTGGCTTTTTCTCATACCGTTTTGGACGATCGGGCTATTTTCGCTGGTACGAAAAGGGATAACGAAGACCTTTCCTGTTGTGGCCCTGATGATGGGGGTGTTGATCCTGAGCGGCGTCTCCTATTTCAATGAGCGGTACAGGCTCCCGGCCATGCCTTTTGCGGTCATTGTTGCGACTGTCGGCGTCCTGTACACTTCGAAACGTTTTTGGACCAAGATCTATTACATAGAGCTCCAGATATGGCTCATGACGGCATATCTCATTATGAAGTACGGACTCATCTCTTCCCAAACGGCTCCCCTGATGCTTGTGATGCTGCTGGGGTATGTGATCTTCAGACTGCGCAAAGGGGTACTCGGTGATGCCTTGTTTCGAAGATAGGTCGAACTCAGTCAGGCGAAAGATATAATGGGCGCGATCAGAACAGGAATATATGAGAGCGTGCTCTATCCACTTTATCAATACTCGTATGGTGCCGGGGTCATCGGGGCATTCAGGCATCTCGAAAAGACCCAGTGGCTATCCCCTGCGGAACTGTATGATTACAAGTTCAATAAGCTGAAGAAACTCGTAAATCATGCATATGCGCATGTCCCGTACTATCGCGATGTGATGACCAAAAACGGGATAGTGCCGGCTGATATAAACACGCTCGATGATATCAGGCTTTTCCCGGTGCTCACAAAGGAACTCATACGGAACAATTATGACAGGCTGATTTCGGACGACAACAGAAACAGGAAGTTATATCCTGCCTCCACGGGCGGCAGCACCGGGGAACCCCTCAGGTTTGTGAGGGACGGAAATGCCGTCGTATGGACCGAGGCGGCCCTGATGCGTGGAAAATGCTGGGCCGGTTTCAGGACCGGCGACAGGGCCGTAAATTTTATGACGGTCGGAAAATCGCCCTGGCCGGGGAGGATAAGGGAGAGGGTGATCAATAATTTCACCTTCAGTGCCTTCGAAAAGCAGAGAGAACTTGTCGGGTATGCGCGGAAGATCAGGAAGATCGGCCCTAAAAGTGTAACGAGTTACGCCTCGAATCTTTACAGGGTCGCCAGGATATTCCATGACAACGGTATCCGTGATCTCGAGGTGCCGGTCATTTTCTCAACCGGCGAAATGCTGTATGACCATCAGCGTGAATTCATCGAACGGGTGTTCCGGGGAAAGGTGTTCGATTACTACGGCTGCAATGAGATAGGCTCGCTTGCATACGAGTGCGAATATCATGAGAGGCACATTACGGATGAGCATGTCCTGATCGAGGTCGCCGGTTCCCACGGAGCCTCTGTCCTTGATTCCCTCGGAGAATTCATCATCACCGATCTGGATAACTTTGCGATGCCCTTCATACGCTACACAAACGGAGATGCCGGCATCATTACGCAGGAGCGATGCAGGTGCGGCAGGGGGCTGACACTCATGAGGAGTCTGGAAGGAAGGGTGCAGGAGTTTCTCCGGACTGTTGATGGGAATTATGTGCCGTCCGTTGTATTCCCCGGGCGGTTCAGGAACCTGAAGGGACTGGACCAGTACCAGATCATTCAGGAAGATATCAGGGAGATTATCCTGAATGTTGTCAAAAACCGTTCTTTCACGCAAGAGGAACTTGATGAGATGGTGAGCGTGATAAAAGAGTTGCTGGGGGCCGAAGTAAAGGTTGTCGTCCGGGAAAAGGACCACATAGAATTAACTGCAAGGGGCAAGAACAGACTTGTCATATCAAAGGTGAAAAAAGGACTTTTCTGATGACGGCAAGGTGTGGAACCCGGGGCCTGACAGAACTTCTGATGTTTGAAAATGCTGGCTGAAGAGTTCATCGCGCAGCAGATCAAGGCAGGGTATGCCATTCATTTCCATGACGGGGTCTGGTGGCAGAGGGCGGCCCCCTTTTTTTACAGGCCTGTTTTGCCCTTGCAGGAAATTCTGCCGGAAAGGGCACGGCCAAAGCTCTCGAAACTCTTCCTGGGATATCGCCATATTACAAGTGAAGGCAGCCATGTTAACAAGCGATGGTCTGTCTTGCTCCTGGATGACGAAGCGCTGCGCACCTTTTCCATCAAAAGCATCTCCTCTTCGAAAAGAGCGAGGGTACGGAAGGGTTTGAGCCATAACGAGATCAGGAGAATCGAATCGTTCGAACAGGTCGCAGATAAAATGCAGACGATCTGTATTTCAGCGGCGCACAGAACGGGGCACGGCAAACCTCCTGACTATTATACGAAACATTACACTGAATGGCGGGACTTTATGTCCAGAGAGTTCTCTATTCCCGGAAGAGAGTGGTGGGGAGCGTTTCATCAGGGTGTTCTGGTCGCTTTCTATTATGCCTATCAGATCGAGGAAACGATGTTCATAAGCGCTGCGAAAAGTCACACCGATTTTCTTGCCCATTGCCCAAATGATGCGCTGTTATATTCATTCCTCGTTTATTGCAGGGATTTGGGCGATTGCAGTAGGGTCATTTTCGGGGACTGGAGCGAAGTGCCTTCGCTCAACAGTTTCAAGGAAAGGTACGGGTTCAGAAGAGCCGACCTGCCCGTTTATGCATGGTACACTCCCGCTGTGAGATGGCTCATGAAGCGGAGCAGGACGTAGGGGAATAGTTCTGAAGACGCGCCGTCACATCCTTTTCATCAGTGATAACTACCCGACTTCCGCGGAGCCGAACCGAGGTGCTTTTGTCGAAGAGATGGTGAGGGCCGTGGCCCGCGTCGGAACTCGGTGCACGGTGATCGCCCCGATGCCGGTCCATAAGCGCGCCATTGAAAGGGCGGCGGTTCGAGCGGGGGCCCCGCGGCCTCCGGAAGAAGCCATGATCCCTGTGTTACGGCCGCATTACCTGTCGCTGTCGAGTAAGAAGATGGGCATCTGTAACTCTTATCAGGCCACGTTCTTCCTTTTTCAGCGTGCGGTGCATCGTGCACTGCGGCAGATCGACGGCAGGCCGGATGCCGTCTACGGCCATTTTCTCTATTCCGGAGGCGCTTCGGCCGTGCAGGTCGGCACGAGGCTGAAGATCCCGTCGTTCGTTGCGGTCGGGGAGAGTTCATTCTGGACGGTCGAGCCGTTGGGTGTGGAGCGGGCGCGGCGTGACGTCCGGTATGCAACCGGTTTCATCGCGGTCTCCTCTGTTCTTAAGAGAAAGCTTACTGCCGAGTTGAATGTCCCTGAGGAAAAGATTCGCGTATTTCCAAACGGCGTAGATCTTGCGCGATTTCATCCATACAGCAAGCCGGAAACGAGGATGAAGTACGGTTTCCCGCAGAATGCCTTTATCGTCGCCTTTGTGGGGCATTTCGATGAAAGAAAAGGCGCCAACCGGCTGAGCAGGGCGACCCGCGGGCTGGATGGTATCGGAGTCGTATATGCGGGCAGGGGCCCCTTGCGACCTGCGGGGCCGCAGGTCCTTTTCGCCGATGTCCTTCCGCATGACGAGGTCCCGTCCCTTCTTTCAGCGGCCGATGTCTTCGTGCTCCCGACACGGGCGGAAGGCTGCTGCAACGCCGTTATCGAGGCCATGGCCTGCGGCCTTCCCATCATAACGTCGGGGGGGGACTTTATGGAAGACATAGTGAACGACGCGGCGGCTATACGGGTCGATCCGGATGACGTCGCCGCAATTCGCGCCGCGATTACGCGGCTTCGCGACAATCCCGGCCTTCGCCGGACGATGGCGGACGCTGCGCTTGAACGCTCGAAGTCTTTCGATATCAGCGAACGGGCGAGCAGTGTGCTTGACTGGATGGCTGAAAATGCGACGGCCTGCCGGCATTGAGGTACGGCATATGAAAGATATGATCGCAAACATCTTCACGGCATCGATGAACCTTGTTCGCCTGTCTCTCATAAGAATGCTCAACGGCGGCAGGATCAGTTTCAGTGCCGTTGAGTTTCTCAGCCTGCTTACGACCATACGGATCGGAAAGAACGGGCGGATTATTCTGGGAAGGAGCACGCAGACACGAAAGGGGGTCGCACTGCTGGCACGCAGTGGCACTATCGCTATCGGCAACCGCGTCGGCTTCAACATGAATTGCATCGTCACGTGCCATGAAAGGATAGAGATAGGGGATCATTGCGCCTTTGGGCCCAATGTGGCGATCTTTGACCATGACCATGATTATAAAAGTAAAAATGGCGGGTTTTTAACATCACCGATACGCATAGGCAATAATGTATGGGTTGGGGCCAATGTCGTGATTCTGAGGGGTACCACGATAGGCGACAATGCAGTCATCGGTGCGGGTTCGGTAATCAAGGGAAACATTCCTGCAGATTGCGTCGTCATACAAAAAAGAGAGAATCACTTCACGAAAATAGACCGATAAAGGCAATGAATAAGATATGTATGCTCAGCACGGGTCACGGGCCCATGGACGACAGGATATTTTATAAAGAGGTCCTGAGTCTTTCGAAGAGATATGGACAGATTGTGCTTGTCATGCCGGGGCGGCAGGAAGATTTCCGTCATGACGAGCCGGGTATTCAATATGTCCCTCTGCGTAAAGCCTATTCCCTGTTATCCCGATTTCTTCTTCTCCCCGCTGCCCTCATAAACGTTTTGAGGATCAACCCGGCAGTATGCCATTTCCATGATTTCGAACTGATATTCATCCTCCCATTTCTTCGCGCGTTCTCAAAATGCAAGATAATTTATGACGTTCATGAGGTGCATCCGGAGATGGTGCTCGAGTCGAAAAAAATACCGCCTTTGCTGCGTCGGGGTCTTGCAGGAGTTGTCGATGTGATGGAAAAATTTCTGTGCCGGTTTGCGGACCGCATCGTGACTTCCGACGAGTCCATTAAGGAGAGATTTACCGGCGTTCATCCCGGTACAATAACGATATTCAACTATCCGAGACTCTCCATTTTCGTCCCCGGTGAGGCAAGACTTTCCCTGCTCCGCGAGCGCTATCGCGGGCGCATACCGGTCCTTTACCAGGGGAGCGTCAGCGAGACGCGCGGCCTCTTCCAGATGATACGCGCCATGAGGATACTCAGAGAAAGGAGGCCCGAAATATTACTGCTGATAGTCGGGGGGATGGAAGATACACTCCTTGCACGGGCCGTGAATGAAATAAGGGCGCTTAAGGTGGAAGGATGCGTGGAGATCGTGGGATGGGTGCCCCACGAGGAGGTCGTGGATTACATCTTCGTCTCAAGGATCGGCCTCGTTCCCTTACAGCCGACCGAGAAATTCATGAAGAATATCCCCATAAAGCAGTTTGAATATATGGCATGCGGGGTCCCTGTGCTCGGGGCCAATCTGCCACCCATAGCTTCATATGTGAAGTCTGCTGGTTGCGGAAGGGTCTTCGATTCCACGAGACCGGAAGCCCTGGCGGAAGGAGTAATGGCGATTCTCGATGATGAAAAAGAATGGCTGCGCATGTCCGAGGCGGGAAAGAAGGCGGTCAGTGAGCTCTGGAACTGGGACGAGATGGAGAAGAGACTTCTCAGTGTCTACGGGGAGCTTTTGCAAGGATGAAGATTCTGGAGTTGACCGGCAGGGATGAAGCAAGGTTCGATGAGCTGGCGTTGTCGCACGGCAGCATATTCAACACGACAGGCTGGACGAGAATGTTCGGGAGTGAGATACGAAACTACGGGATCTACAGCGACGGCTGCGACGTAATCGGCGGATTCATGGTATATGAGACGAGAAAATTCGGAATTTCAATATATCGTAACCCTCCCTTCACCCCTACGATAGGTCCTTTCCTCAAGATCGAGGCCAGCAATCCCGTGGTCATCATGGACAGATGGAAAGAGGCGCTCTCACTGATAGCGGAGCATATATCGGGACTGGGTTTTTCGGTCGTCTCGATTGCACTGGACAGGACGGTGGTCGATACACAGCCATTTATCTGGCGGGAGAACAAGGTGGTGCCGGAGTACACTTATGTTCTGGATCTGACGAAGACCCAGGCGCATATTATGAAAGAGATGTCCCCGGAGAGGAGAAAGAACATCAACAAGGCCCTCAGGGACGGCCTTTTGACGAGACGTGTGACCGATTACGGGGAGGTCAAGCTCCTTGCGAACAAGACCTTCGCCCGTCAGGGGATGCGGATCGATCAACGCTGTCTGGACAAGATACTCTTTGAATTTGCGAACGAAGGAAACAGCTTTGCCTTCGCGACATTGAGAAGCGGCACTCCGATCGCTTGCTCCTTTTGCATATATGACCGAAGCACGGCCTACTATCTGATCGGAGGATACGACAGTGATAGAAGGCATCATGGCGCAGGAGCGCTGTCCATGTGGGAGTCAATAAAACATGCGCAGGCATTGGGCCTGAGAAATTTTGATTTCGAGGGGTCCATGGTACCCAAGATAGAGACCTATTTCAGGGGATTCGGGGGCAGGCTGAGGCCGTATTACAGGGTCAACAAGGCGACGCTGCCGATAGAGATTCTTCTGAAGTTTTTCAAAAGGCGGTTGTTTTGATGAAAGTAATTATATCCCACGATGTCGACCATATTACGGCCTGGGAGCATAGGAAGGACCTGATCGTGCCAAAATTTGTGGCGAGGAATCTAATAGAAGCCGGCCTCGGCTATGTCTCCTTCCCTGAGTTTATGAGCCGGCTGCTGAGCATAGCCAGGAACAAGTGGCAGAACATCGAAGAGCTCATGGAGTTCGACAGGGAGAACGGCGTCCCTTCGACATTCTTCATCGCCGTCAGCAATGGAAGGAGCCTCAATTACAGCGCCGGTGATGCCGGGTACTGGATTCAAGCCGCCTTGGAGAGGGGATTCGGAGTAGGCTTACACGGGATAGCCTTCAACAACTACGCCGACATAAGGGAGGAGAAGGCGAGCTTCGAGAGGCTCTCGAAGAGGGACGATTTCGGCGTGCGGATACATAACATAGGGCACAAACCGCATTCCGTAAGCCTTTCAGCCCTGGATACGCACCTTCTAAACAAGGCCGGCTATGTATTCAGCAGCAACGTATTCGGCATCGAAGACCCCTACAAGACAGGCGGGCTCTGGGAGTTTCCGATACATATAATGGACGGGTATCTGTTTCAGAGGGAGACTCCCTGGCAGGACCAGACCGTGGAACAGGTGAAGCAGCTGACCCAGAGGATGGTTGACGAGGCGCTCTCCCGCGAAATAAGGTATTTCAACGTCCTGTTTCACGACGTCTATTTCAGCAGATGCTTCAAGGGGTGGAGAGACTGGTATTGCTGGTTCATCGATTATTGCAGGAGAGGCGGCTTGCCGTTTGTGGATTACGTGGGGGCCGTGAGGGAGCTGGAGCTGCAGAGGCAAACGGCGGGGACCAGGGCCGGGTGATATGCCATGTGCGGAATCTTTGGCGCCATAAGATTCAGGGGCTTCTTCGACAGGGGTGATTTCGAGACCTTTGTGGGCCTCACGGACATGGTCGATTACCGTGGGCCGGACGGCTCGGGGTATCTGGCGGTCGATGCGGACAAGGCGTTCCGCCGTGATGAAGCGCGCTTTACCGTCTTCTTCGGCCACAGGAGGCTGTCCATCATCGACCTGTCGGATGCGGGCCTTCAGCCATTTACGGATGATAAAGGGTTGTGGATAATCTTCAACGGTGAGATATTCAATTATGTGGAATTAAGGGATATGCTGCTTGCTAAGGGGCACTCCTTTAAATCGGGAACAGACACCGAGGTAATCCTCGCCGTATATCGCGAATACGGGGAGGAGGGGTTCCGCCTCATGAACGGCATGTGGGCTTTTGCTGTACTGGATTCCCTGAGGAAACGGGTCGTCCTCAGCAGGGACAGGTTTTCCATCAAGCCGCTGTACTTCACCGGGACGGGGGAGACCTTCTTCTTCGCCAGCGAGATCAAACAGTTGCTGCCCCTTGTCCCGGCAAAGAGGGTGGACGAGGGTCTGATGTATACATTCCTTAACCAGGGCATAGCCGGACACGGTAGCGAGACTTTCTTCAAGGGGATATTCAGCATGGAACCGAAGATGAACATGATCATCGCTACCGACGGGAAGATGGAAAAGAGGAAATACTGGGATTACGAACTGGAAGATGTTCAGGACATCGAAGGAGCGGCCGAGAGGTTCAGGGAGCTTTTCCTTGACAGCATGAGGATCAGGCTAAGAAGCGATGTTAAGGTGGGGGCGCTTCTCAGCGGGGGCCTGGATTCCTCATGCATCGCAATATATGCCGATTACCTGCAGAATGGAGATTTCGAGACCTTTTCCGTCGTGGCAAACGACAGGAGATACAGCGAGGAGAGATTTATAGACGTCGTCGTGTCGGAGAAAGGCATCAGAAACACGAAGCTGTTTTTCGACCCTGATATGGCGCTGCGAAGTCTCGACGACGTCATATGCCACAATGACGAGCCGATAGGCGGCCTGAGTGTTGTCGCCCAGTATGCGATTTTTCAGAAGCTGAGGGAGACCACGGATATCACGGTCGTGCTCAGCGGACAGGGCGGCGATGAGTCCCTCATGGGATACCTGAAGTATTTTTTCTTTGCCCTGAAGAATCTTGTGAAGAAAGGGGCGTTCCAGTCCGCCCTGTCCGAGCTCTTGCTCTCCTTCTTCTACCGCACGGTGGTCTGGCAATTTACTATGAAGGAGGCCAAGAGGTACATCTCTTTCGTTGATCTCTCAAAGAAGCCCTTTCTGAGGGGCAAGGGGTTTGTAGAGCCGATAGGGCGCTTCAGCGACCTGCGGCAACGGCAGACCCTCGATATCGACAAGTATTCTGTCCCGGTGCTGGCCCGCTATGAGGACAGGAATTCAATGGCGCATTCTCTGGAGGTGAGGCTGCCGTTTCTCGACTACAGGCTGGTGAATTTCCTCGTCAGCCTCCCGACGGAATATAAGGTCAGGAGAGGCTGGACGAAGTTTATCCTCAGGCAGGCGGTCCCGGAGCTGCCTGAGCGAATCAGGTGGAGACGCGACAAGCAGGGGTTCATAACGTCCGAAGAGGCATGGCTGAAGGGGAGCCTGCGCGGCATCATCGAGTCGCTGCTTAAGCGGAGCGTGCTCGATGAGATGGGGTTTATCGACGGCCGGCTTTTCCTGCGGTATTACCGGGACTATCGGGGAGGGAGGGGGAACATTTCCACCTTTGATATCGCAAGGGTATTCCTTGCCGAATTGTGGGTGCGCAGATTCTTCGGAGGGCAGGAGAACGTGACTTGGGAAGGCGGGGGTGGTTAGCCTGGTTTCGATAGTCATTCCCTCCCGCAATGAAGAGGGATATATCAGCGCCTGCCTCGATTCGCTTCTGGCGCAGGACTATCCTCAGGACTGCCTTGAGATCATCGTTGCAGACGGCATGAGTACCGACAGGACGAGGGCGATCATCCGCGAGTATGCAAAACTGCATCCGGCTGTCCGGATGATCGACAATCCAAAACTGGTTACCCCCGCCGCCCTTAATGCAGGCATCAGGGCTGCGCGGGGCGAATTCGTCCTGATCCTCGGATGTCACTCGAAGACCCACTCCGAGTTCATCAGCCGCAACGCGGAGGCGCTGCGGGAGCATGATGCAGATTGCGTCGGAGGAGTGGTGGTAACTCTGCCTTCGGCGGATACGCCGATGGGAAATGCCATAGCGCTTGCGATGGCCCATCCCTTCGGTGTTGGCAACTCCCACTTCAGGATCGGTTCACAGGGGCTGATGGAGGTGGACACAGTGCCCTTTGCATGTTACCGGAGGGATGTTTTCAGAAAAATCGGTTATTTCGACGAAAACCTTGTCAGAAACCAGGACGATGAATTCAACCTCAGGCTGATAAAAAAAGGAGGCAAGGTCCTCCTCGTGCCGGGGATCGTCTCGTACTACTATGCGAGAGACTCGCTTTCCAAACTCTTTCGGATGTATTATCAGTATGGATATTTCAAGCCCCTCGTGGCGGCAAAAGTGGGAGGAGTTCTGACGTGGCGGCAACTGGTGCCTGCCCTTTTTGTGGGAGGAGTGATTTCATCTGCCCTTTTGTCTTTTTTCTATCGGCCTTCGCTGTGGCTTCTTCTTTTGATCCTGGGCGCCTACATCGCCGCAAGCGCCGCTTTTTCGGTGAAAACGGCTCTCAGGAAGGGCGCGAAATACCTTTGGCTTATGCCGCAAGCCTTTGCCGCGCTCCACGTGAGTTACGGTCTGGGATATCTGAGAGGTATTTGGGACTTTGTTGTCAGGAAGAAACATGTGAAAAAGGGCGTCGTGGACGTCCCTCTGACACGATAATGAGCACTTGCGGCGAACATTTTGCCTCGGATCATAAAAAGGCGCGTCCATGCAGATCCCATTTCATAAACCCTACATAACCGAAGAAGAGATCGCCGAGGTCGTCGATTCGCTTCGATCCGGCTGGATCACCATGGGGCCGAAGACGATGAGGTTCGAAACCGAGTTTGCGGCCTGTGTCGGAGCCCGGCACGGGGTCGCCGTCAGCTCGTGCACCGCGGCCCTGCACCTGGCGTTGAAAGCGATCGGGCTGCAGGCAGGCGACGAGGTCATCATCCCAACGATGACCTTTACCGCCACCGGCGAGGTGGTATGCTATTTCGGCGCGAAACCGGTCATGGTGGATGTCGAGGAGGAGAGCGGCAATATCAACGCTGTAGCTGCAGAGCGGGCGATAACTGAACGGACAAGGGCGATCATCCCCGTTCATTTCGGGGGCCTGCCCTGCGACATGGACTCCATCATGTCCCTTGCGCGGAAGCACGGGCTTTATGTGATAGAGGACGCGGCCCACGCCTTTCCCGCCTGGTACGGTCTCTCTTCCGATGCAAAGATCGATGGTCTCGGACGCATGGTCGGCACAATCGGGGACATGACCTGCTTCAGCTTCTATGCAACGAAAACCCTTGCAACCGGGGAGGGCGGAATGGTCGTGACCGGCAACGAGGAGTGGGCAGAGAGGCTCAGGACGCTGAGGCTCCACGGGATTTCAAAAGATGCCTGGAAAAGGTATTCGGGCGAGGGGTCATGGTATTATGAGGTGGTCGAGGCGGGATACAAGTATAACATGACAGACATCCAGGCGAGCCTTGGCCTGGCACAGCTCAGGAAGGGCGAATGGATGAGACGGAGGAGAGAAGAGATTGCCCGAAGATATACCGAAGCCTTCAGACATCTCGATGGGATCATTGCCCCTCGCGAGCAAAAGGACCGGACGTCCGCGTGGCACCTATACGTGATAAGGCTGAATCTCGAAGTCCTGAGGATTGACAGGGCGAAATTCATAGAGGAGATGAAGGCCAGAGGGATAGGAACGAGCGTGCATTTCATCCCTTTGCACAGACATCCTTTTTACAGGGATAGCTTCGGATATGAAGCCTCTCAGTTTCCTCATGCTGAATGGATCTTCGACCGTTCGGTCTCTCTTCCGATCTACCCGGGGATGACGGATACAGAGGTCAATTACGTCGCGGATCAGGTCGTCGAGGTCTGCGGCAGATGGAAGAGGTGAGGTTGCAGGGTCGGGTATGAGGGGGAACTGATGCGGATTGGCTGGGTTGGATTTCATTTCGAAGGCATCGCTGCTCTGCAGGCTATTCTCGAGGACGGCTGGAGGATCGAGTCTGTGGTTACCCTCGATGAAGACCGCGTGAAGAAGAGGAGCGGTGCGGCAGACTACGAGGGCCTCTGCGCAAGGTGCGGCATTCCGGTCCGCAGGGTCCGCAGCATAAACGACGCCGAGACAGTGCAGTTTCTCCGGGATCTTTCCCTCGATGTAGTCTTTGTTATTGGATGGAGCCAGATCGTCGGCAGGGAGGCCCTCGCGTCGGTAAGGGTGGGAATGATCGGGGCGCATGCCTCGCTTCTTCCCCACAACCGGGGAAGCGCTCCGGTGAACTGGGCGCTGATCAGGGGAGAGGTGAAGACCGGAAATTCCCTGATATGGCTCTCGGAGGGACTGGATGACGGCGACATTATAGACCAGATGGAATTTCCCATCTCGGCATACGACACATGTCAGACGATCTACGAACGGGTTGCGGAGTCGAATCTCGTGATGATCAGGAGGGTATTGCCCCTTCTCCTTAGCGGCGCGCGTCCGGGATGTCCTCAAACCCTTTCCGGCGAGCCGGTGTTGGCGCGTCGGCGGCCGCAGGACGGTTTAATTTCCTGGGACCAGGACAGCCAGTCGGTTTATAATTTTGTCCGCGCCCTTACAAGGCCGTATCCGGGCGCATTCAGCATGCTCCGGGGCGAGCGGTGGTTTGTCTGGAAATGTTCAGTTCTGCCAGGCGAGAATTGTTCGGGGCTACGGCCGGGCACGGTAATCGGCCCTGTATACAGTCCGGAGGCTGCTGCATGCGGCCAGATGGTGGCGTGCGGAAGGGGCGCGATTATACTGCTTGAGGTTGAGAGAGAGGACGGAACACTGCTGAAGGGTCGGGAACTGAGCGACCAATCATGGAAGGGAGAAACCTGGGGTAATGGACAAAACGAGTAGGCAGGATGTCTTGGCGATCGTAGCACATCCGGACGATGAGGTGCTCGGGTGCGGAGGGACACTCGCTCTCCACGCGCAAAACGGAGACGCCGTGACTGTTGTGATCGCCTGCGAGGGCGAGTCGCTTCGCTATGGCGAAAAAGGGGTCGGGCAGGAGGGGCATATCCGCGCTGCCGCCACGGAACTCGGCATCAGCGACGTGCGTTTGCTCGGCTTCCGGGACCAGCGGCTCGATACGATGACGCTTACCGATATTATTGGGCCGCTTGAAAAAATCGTTGCCGAAGTGCAACCGCGAACCGTTTACTGCCAGTACGGCGGCGACGTGAACCGCGACCACGAGATCCTGTTCAAGGCGGCCATGGTCGCAACGAGGCCGACTGAGGTCTTCATCTGCGCCGTGTACGCCTTTGACACATCAAGCAGCACCGAGTGGGCCTATCCGAGGAGTTTTGTACCCGATACATGGGTAGATATATCTTCCACGCTCGAGCGGAAGCTTCAGGCGATGGCATGCTACGAAAGCGAGGTGAGGGCTTTTCCCCATCCGCGTTCCATTGACGCGCTCAGGCACAAGGCCGCCTCTTTCGGAAGCCAGTGCTGTCTTCCTGCGGCCGAGGTATTCATGACGGTGAGGAAGATCGCGAGAAATGGCGAAACGCCTCTTTGACATAGCGGCCGCGGTCTTCTTCCTGACCGTTCTCTTCCCCCTGCTCCTGGTCGCGACTGTCGGCGTGAAGATATCCAGCCGCGGGCCGGTGCTGTACCGGGCGGTCCGTGCCGGCATGGGCGGAAAACATTTCGTGATGTTCAAGTTCCGCACCATGCAGGTGAATCATGGCCACGTTTCGAGTATAATAACGGGACACATGGACAGCCGCATCTTTCCCTTCGGAGCGCTGCTTCGCATGACGAAAGTGGATGAGCTGCCGCAACTCTTGAATATTCTCAGGGGCGAGATGTCTTTTATCGGCCCCAGACCTGAGGACCCGACGATCGTAGAACGCCATTATACGGCAGAACAGGCCAAAACTCTTGCCGTGTTGCCGGGGCTGGCGAGCCCCGGCAGCATCTATCACTATACCCACGGGCATCGTTATATCTCCGACGACGATCCGGAACGTTCATACATCGATCGCCTGCTGCCTGTAAAACTTGCCCTGGACGGGGTATATGTCCGTGAGCGGTCTCTCTGGTATGACATCCGGATAGTCGGCCGCACGGTCAGTGTCATTGCGGCCATCATCCTCGGAAAGAGAAATTTTTCCGACCCGCCTGAGCTGAGAAAAGCAGGGAGCCATGAAACGACTGTTTGACACAGGCGTCTCACTTTCGCTGAAGCCGATACCCAAGACCATTGCCGTGCTATGAACACATTGTTCGAGTTATACAAAAGGCTCAGGGATTTCATCATCAGGCACAGGCGCGTTGCCGAGGTCCTGGTCTACGCCCTCCAGGTCGTTTCCGCGAATTATCTGGCCTTTGTCCTGAGGTTTGAGTCGCTTCTTTCCTTTGAGTACAGGAATTATTTCCTCTCCTACCTCCCGCTTCTTCTTCTGGTACGTGTGACCTTTTATGTCCGCGACGGGCTGAACAGGGACCTCTGGCGTTATTCGAGCGTCAGCGACCTGCTCAGGATCATCAGGTCTATCACCTTCGGGAGCATCATTTTCCTGATTACTGTCAGGTATCTTTTCGACAACTCAAGCTATCCGAGGTCGATATATGTGCTCGACTGGCTCATCCTGATTATGATCTCCGGGGGGAGCAGGCTGTTCATCAGGGTATACGGGGAGTATCTTGATGCAGAAACGTGCGGGAAGAAGATCCTCCTGATCGGTGCCGGGGACGCAGGCGAGATGATTGTGCGGGACATGAAGAACAACCCGAAGTACAATTATGAGCCCATCGGCTTTATCGACGATAATCCCCGAAAGAAGGGCTTCTCGATACACGGCATCCCGATTTTCGGACCCAGAGGAATGCTGAAGGAGGTCATCGAAAAGCACCATCCGGAGGAGATCCTCATATGCATGCCTTCGATGGGGCATAAGGTGATCAGGGACATCTTCCGGCTCTGCAAGTCCTTCAATATTCCGATAAAGACTCTGCCGGGCATGAACGATATCCTCGACGGAAAGGTCTCTGTTTCACAGATGAGGCCCCTTTCGCTCGAAAACCTCCTTGAACGCGAGCCCGTGAAAAGAGATATCCAGTCGGTAAAGGACTACATCGAAGGCAAATCGGTGATGGTGACGGGCGCGGGCGGTTCCATAGGGACGGAACTCTGCAGACAGATAATTGAATACGGCCCCGCCCGTCTGATAATGCTCGACAGGTACGAAAACGGTCTCTTTCACATCGACCTCGAGCTCAGGTCAAAAGCGCCGAGGCATGACGATGCAGTTACAGGGCTGACCCTAAAAAGGACTGAACTGACGACAGTCATCGGCGACATCTGCGACAAGGTGCGGATGAAGGATGTTTTTCAGGAATTCAGGCCCCAGATTGTTTTCCACGCTGCAGCCCACAAGCACGTACCCCTGATGGAGCACAATCCGCTTGAGGCGATAAAGAACAACATACTCGGAACGAAGAACCTTCTCGATGTCGTCGCCGACTACGGGACCGAGAGTTTTGTGATGATATCGACGGATAAGGCGGTCAACCCGACGAGTGTCATGGGTGCGACGAAGAGGGCGGCCGAATACCTGACGATGCGCATGAATCATTCATCTTCCTGCAGGTTCTCGACGGTGAGATTCGGCAATGTCCTGGGAAGCAGCGGCAGCGTGGTTCGGGTGTTCAGGGAACAGCTCAGGAGCGGGGGGCCGCTCACCGTGACCCATCCCGAGATAAAGAGATACTTCATGCTCATCCCGGAGGCGATCCAGCTTGTGCTGGTCGCAGCTTCAGGCGGCACGGGCGGGGAGATATTCGTGCTTGACATGGGCGAACAGGTGAAGATACTCGATCTCGCGGAAAACGTCATCAGGCTTTCGGGGTTCATCCCCTATGAGGACATAGGCATTGAATTTATCGGCCTCAGACCGGGCGAGAAGATGTACGAGGAACTCTTCGACGTATCGGAGAAGGCGATCCCTTCCTCCCATGAGAAGCTGAAGGTGGCAGTCCCTGAGGGCGTCCCTTCCCGCCAAGAGCTTGAGGCGCTCGTTGCGAGGCTTAGAGGGGCTGCCGAAAAAAACTGCGACAATGATGCCATCGCGGTGCTTACGGAGATAGTGCCTAACTTCACGAGAAACGGAGCTGTCGTTCGGCCGGGCTGAAGAGGGATCATAAGGCGAACACGGCCGCCGCATGTCATTCCGGGAGCTTGCCGGAGTGCCTTTCGGATCACAAGACGGGCGGCTTGCCCCTTTGTTGCAGTTCTTCATCGATCTGATTCACGGTATCGCTGTAATGGGGGTTGGAAGGATTTAGTTCCAGAGCCTTGCGCGCCAGTGCCAGCGCTTCCCTGAGGTCCCCTCCGCGCGTATACAGCAACCAGGCCAGGTTATTGTAGGCATCGGCGAGATCGGGCTTCTTCTTTATTGCTTTTCGGTAATATCCCTCCGATTCGGCATAAGCGCCCGTTGAATAGCAGATGTTTCCAAGATAGACGTAGGCCGCCGGAAGCCCTTTCGCTGCCTGTGTATATTCTCTTATGGCGCTTTGTGTTTCGCCCTTCTTTTCATAAGCAAGCCCGAGGTTGACGTGTTCCTCCGGGCTGAGGGGGTCCTGCAGAACCACGATCTTTGGGATGGCGCACGACGACGCTGCAAGGGAGACGATAGACAATAGCAGGAGAAAACAGCGCCCCACCCACTTCGTGTCAAAACCCGCCTGATTTATTTTTTTCTTATCCACAGGCTCCAGTAGCCGGTCCTCTTCCAAGATTTAAGAAAACTGTCGTTTCTGATGAACTCGGCCTTTTCCTTTCCCGAATTCGCCACAATGCCGTCGTCATTATACCCGACGACCACCATAAAGTGGTTCTTCTGCCAGACCCAGGCGCCGTAATCGACCATGACGATTACAGGCGAGCCGGCGTCGAGCTTTTCCCTGAGGTCCTTCATACCGCCTGAGTAGTCGAGGGCGGAAAAGCCCTTCCCCTGTGCATAGAGCACCATGTCGACGGTGAGAGTGCCTCCTGCGGACTTACTGAAGATGTCCTTTGCGATCGCCTCCGGTGTTGTTGTAAGGCCAAGGAAGTTTAAGACCCCTGCGAGGGAGGCAGGACCGCACTGGTAGTCCTCCTGCGGATAAAAGGGTACATTCCCGATCGTTATCTCCTTCTCCTGCACCTTTGCAGGAGCGGAGGCACATGCGCAGAGCATCAGGCACGAAAAGGCGAGTACCGCGTATATCAGAAATCTGTTTTTCATCTCTTTAACTATACACAAAATAAAGCAGGGCGGGAAAGCCCCTCCGCCCTGTAGCCGTAAGAAGCAGTAAAAAAACTTATCTAACGAGCACCCTGTGCCCTGTCAGCTGCAACAGGAGAACCACGAGAATTGCAACTATCAGGATCGCAATGATTATGCCCAGCCCGTCGTCTCCTGCGACCTTCAGGTTGTCGAGCTGCTGTGCGACCTTGTGCAACTGCTGGTCACTCAGTTGGGAAAGCCTGCTCCCGATTTCTTCCTGAGTAAGCCCAAGCTCAGCAAGTCTGGTCTTCACCATCTTTGCCTCAAGCGCTTTCTGGACAGTAGCGAGATCGGCTGCCCTGTCGGTCTTGGCAAGGGTAATGGCGGCTGAGGGTGCGAATGATGCATCGACCTTCGGAACAATACCCAAGATGAACATTGCGCAGGCCAGGTATACGGCAATTGATCTCATGAAAGGAATTGTCATATTGTTCACCTCCTTTCTTTAAAGTCTCCGTGACGATTTTTCACAGTTTACCATGTACATAAGGCTTGTCAACACTATAACAGTTCAGGAATGAGTCACATCTCTGCGGGCCGCCGACTATGATTTCATCCTCGCAAGTGCGGTCTCGGCTTCCGCCCGCAGGAGGGGATCATTTTCTGCTCCCGTCATCCTCTTAAGGTATGGCACCGCGCTTGTGTCCCTGATCCTGCTCAGTGACAGTATCGCGCTCCGTTTTATTGCAAAACTTCTGTCGTTCAATGCGCCTATCAGGAATGGCACCGCCTTGTCGCTTCCGAGCGTTCCCAGTGCCTGTATCGCCTCTTCCCGCACCTCTATTTCAGGATCGCTCATCGCCCCTATCAGCGCTTCGACCACCTTGGGGTCATTATCGATGTTACTGAGGGCGATGACGATGCTTCTCTTTATGGAGGGGCATCCTGCATTGAAGAAAGGGTTGTGAAGCATGCGTATGAGGATCGCTGCCCTTTCGGGGTTGGTTGTTTCGCCAATGAGGACGATGCCCCTGATGCGTATCCTCCAGTCTATTCCCTTGTTCCTTACGATCGAAAGGAGCGTATCGAACGACTTGTTCAGCATCTCCTTCTGCGGGCCTGTCGAGAGACGGGCATGCCAGTCGGGTTTCCGCAGTTCGGCAGTGATTTGGTCATCCACAGAGGCGAAGGCCCTTCCTCCGAAAGGGTGCAGGGATGAGATCAAAAAGAAAAAGACAACCGTCTGTAAGATAACACCCCCTGCGATCCTCATCGCCTTGTCTCCTTTCATCCTGTGGATTTCATACATCCCTTTTCAGCAGGGCTGTTCTAAAGTGCCAGAAAAAAAAAAGTGCGTCAAGATCGAAGTCCCATTATTAAGATGTTTTAATTTTCCCGTCTTTCCCAATGGGGAATTGCAACTGCTGGTCCTTCCTGCACTACTTGCGGATCTGCCATCTTGCTGGCATAATACTACATGGCTGGCGAGACGGAAGGCAGAAAGAACAGTTGTGGACGAGAAACTGATGCAGGGAAGGCAGATTGTTCTTGCTCTCTGGCCGGTACCCGTTACTGTCAGTTTTGTGACGTGAACCCTGGCAAAAGGGCTGTCAGGATTACAACCTCAAGACCTTCCGATTTCACTTCGGATATCGTTGTCGAGGGCGTGAGATATCACGTGCAGACCGAAAACCTCGGGCCGAAGAAACCGCTGATCGTCACCTGCGTGCTGAAAGACGGTGAGGTAATCTCATCGATAAAAACCGACTGCAGCAACCTCATGGGCGGCCCTGGTGCGAAGAAGAGGCTTGTTGATCTTATGGACCGGCAGCATCTTGCGGCCATTCGGGCGCTCAAGGAAACCAAGCCGAGGGATCGAAAGATCCCGGCGGTGTATCTCGACGAAGTGAAATGTCAGCTGAAGGAAGGGAAACAGACGGATGCACTCAGGACACTCCGTGAAGCCCTGTCCGAGCATCCCTTCAACCCATTTTTGCTTTCCTATTACGGCTGTCTTGAGGCGATCGTTGAGCGGAACTATGGCCAGGGTATGGAAACATGCAGAGATGCCATAGCGATCCTCAATGAGGATGTCCCTTTCGGCCAGGCTGCTTTCTATCCGGTATTTTACCTTAATCTCGGAAGGGCCTGTCTTGCCGCCGGAAACAAAAGGGATGCGGCGGATGCGTTCAGGAAGGGACTTGATGCCGACCTGCAGGACGCCGACCTCATCTGGGAAGTGAAAAGACTCGGGTCAAGGAGAAAGCCTGTTATCCCTTTTCTGAAGAGGTCCAACCCGCTGAACAAGTACATAGGCATTCTGCTTCACAGACTTGACACAAACTGAGCTGTCGGACCTGTAAGAGTAGACTGTAATCTGCCTTCTGTCCTCTGCCCGGCCTTTCCTTGAACATTGCGCAGATCGGTGCTAATCTGGAACTGATGGAAGTTCATGTCACGCTGGGGGCAAAGATGAAAAGGAAATCGCTCTTCGTTTTTTTTCTCGCCATGATGCTGCCGGTCCTGCTGGCGGGTTGCGCATCGCCGATTTCACCGAAGGTAAGAGAGGAGGCCTCGGAGAGTCCTGCCTTTGCCAAAGTGCTGGCGAATCCCGGAGCTTACCGCGGTGTCGTTGCCATCTGGGGCGGCGTCATAGTGAAAACTGTGGAGCGTAAGGATGGGAGCGACCTGTATCTTTCAGAAACACCTACCGACTTCAGGGGCAGACCGAAGGGCCAGGAGGAGTCTGAAGGTGAGTTTGTCGCAAAGACTTCAGAGGTCCTCGATCCCAAGCAATATACTGTTGGACGCCGGGTCACTGTTGCGGGTGAAGTGACAGGACAGGAACTCGGCACCTATCACGGTGCGCCTTACGCTTACCCGGTTCTAAGGGTGAAAGAACTGCATCTTTGGGATGAGACCCAGCCTATCAAATGGGAATGGTGGAAGGTCCCCTATTACTCTCCTTACCAATTTACGCCCCAGCAGTACAGACAGAAGGAACCGTTGCGCTGACCTGATTATTGATTGTTTCCGAGAAGGGCGGGGCTGCAACCTGGAAATCATGCCTATGCTGAGCCGGAAAGAGCGCAGAACAAGGCACAACCCGTGATGACTCCGGATATCCAGTCGATCACAGGAGTACTATGTCATCAGAAAGGGGAGTAAGCCGCTCGCAGCCGCTGTCCGTGACCGCATAGGTGTTTTCGATTCCGACGACACCCTTGCCCGGAAATACGAACTTTGGCTCGACCGCAATAGTCTGACCCAAAAGGAGCGGTGTCCTGAATTTCTGGGCGAGGATCGGAAATTCATCAAGTTCGAGACCAACGCCGTGGCCGACAAACCTGGCCTGCTCCCCCGGATGACCCATGAACCTGTCTCCCAACCCCGCCTTCTCCGCCATCGATGCAGCGCCTGAGAAGAGCTCCTCGCATATGACGCCCGGCCTGAGATTGTCGACAATCCAGTCGTGTATGCCTACAGAGAGATCGAAGGCGCTTTTGAGTTCGGGGTCCACTCTGCCTGCGGAGAATGTGCGCGTCATATCCACGATGTAGCCGTTAAAGATATTCCCGTAATCTACGAGAACGGCCATGTCTTCGGCGATCCTGTCGCGAGAGGGCCCGAAAGGAGACGCAGCTGAGAGGCCCTTGCCTGTGACCGCTCCGTCGAAACAGCCGGGAAGCGCGGCATTGCCGCCTGCTGTTAAGATTCCGACGATCTCCTGGTTGAACGCCCTTATCCTGAGATACCCCTCACACCCGGACTTTCTGAGGAGATACTCGAACTCTGCGGCAAGGTCAAGTTCCGTCATCCCAGACCTGAAAACAGACGGTAGGGCGGCAAAGGCGCTGCAGAGCATCCTGCCGCCTGTACGCATCTGTTCGATCTCCCATCCGGATTTCACGGAGCGCAGCTCACGGTTGATCGCCGAGATGTCAACGAATTGCCTGTCCGGCAGAAGAGTCGCGTAAAACAGATGTTGCTGCACCGGAAGAACATCGAAGGTGAACCCGATCCGTCTGAACCTCCCTTCGAAAAAGGCGGGCAGTTCCCCGCTTGATGGGAAGGGGCGGATGTCTTCCACCAGGCCCTC
>JAWOKY010000061.1:0-2804 GCA_033853975.1 Thermodesulfovibrionales bacterium | reverse complement strand
CGGGCATTGACGCAAATGAGGCGATCTTCGACGGCCTCGTTGCCGGGATGGAAGAGGTCGGCAGGCTCTTTGAGGCCCAGGAATATTTCGTCCCCGAGATATTGATGTGCGCAGACGCCCTTTACGCAGGTCTCGATATCCTGAAGCCTCACTGCAAGCAAATGGACCTCGGGGTGAAGGGCTCTGTCGTCATCGGTACCGTGGAGGGAGATGTCCATGATATCGGAAAGAACCTGGTGAAGATGATGTTCGACGTGGCGGGCTTCACGGTATACGACCTCGGCAGAGACGTTCCCCTCGATCAGTTCGTCGAGGAACAGCTGAGGACCGATTCTGAGCTCGTCTGCCTTTCGGCCATGATGACCACTTCGATGATCGGCATGCCGAAGGTTATCGAGAAGATAAAGGCGAAGAACCCGAACTGCATGATCATGATCGGCGGAGCTCCCACGTCCAAGGAACTGGCCGAGAAATGGGGCGCGGACGGTTACGCCGAAGACGCTAGCAACGCCCTCAAGGAGGCGATCAAGATGGTGAGCTTCCTCAAAAAACTGAGGGACGAGAAAACGGCGAAGAAATAGCAGGGCAAGATGGCGAGGGCAGTATTTGCTATAAGAACGCTGGATCCCACCCCCCTGAAGGAGTATCTTAGAAAAGAGGGCGCTACCCTTGTGGGGGTCGGCGACGTTACGGAAGCGCTTTCGCGCGAGATAACGCACCTTGACAGGGGAATCGCACTTGCCGTGAACAAAAGCCTGAACCGGGGCTCCATCGCCCAACTGCTGAGACTCCAGAGGCTGACCGAAAAATGGCTGAGGCAGCGGGGTTTCAGGAGCCTGGTGATACCGCCGGACTCAGACAGGATAAAAGGGAAGCTGATAGCAAGGCTCTATCACCTCTTCAGTCACAAGACAGCAGCCACCTGTTCCGGACTCGGGTGGATCGGAAAGAACGGACTCATCATCAACAAGACCTACGGATCGAAACTCTCGTGGGCAACCGTCCTGACCAACGCACCCCTTGAAGCGGACAGTCCGCTCACTGAATCCCAGTGCGGAGACTGCAACCTCTGCGTGAAACACTGTCCGTCCGCCGCCCTTTCCGGCATCGCGTGGTCGAGGAGCGAGCCGCTGAAAAAACTTGTGAACTATGAAAAGTGCGGGTCTCTGAAGAAAATCCGGCCCCGTTTCGAAGAGAAGCCCAACTGCGGGCTCTGTATCACGATCTGTCCCTTTTCGAGAAACGGACATAAAGAAACAAACTCCATGCGGGGTCGAGAGTGCGAAAACCAGGAGAGAGCAGAGAACGCATAAGGCAGAGTCTGAGAAAAAGAGTTCCGGACGGCTGTTTTCTGTTCAAGAAATATTGCTTACTCCCTTACTCGCTACTGCCTTCTTACACCTACACACTTTAAGGAGGATAGATTTATGAGCATCAGGCACAGGGTAATTTTCCAGCCCGCCGGGAGACGGGGCGAAATCGAGGAAGGCAAGACCATTCTTGAGGCCGCCCAGGCCCTTGGAGTCGACCTCGAGGCCCTCTGCGGCAACAAGAAGGTTTGCGGGAAGTGCAAGGTCAGGATCGAGGAAGGTTATTTTGAAAAGGACAACATGGAGTCCGGCATGTCTCATGTCTTCCCTCCTGCCCCTTCGGAAGACGAAATGAAACACATTAAGCCGGAAGACGGCCCCGGAATCCGCCTTGCGTGTTCAAGCGAGATCCGTGGTGATCTCAAGATCTTTGTCCCCGAACGTTCCAGGGCTGGGAAACAGGTGGTCAGGAAAGCGGCGAGGGAGCTCTCCATTGCCCTCGACCCTGCGGTGAAGAAATATCCCTTGACCTTTACCCGCCCGACGCTCCACGACATGACGACCGGAGATTATGAGCGAGTGCTGAAGGCATTTGAAGAAGATTACGGACTCAAGGACCTTACCTTCGATTTTTACGCACTGAAGACCCTCCAGGACGCCCTGAGGGAAGAGGAATGGACAGCGACATTCACCGTCTGGATGGACAGGGAGATCATCAAGGTCGAACCCGGCCACGTGGACGTCTGTTACGGTCTCGCCGTGGATATCGGGACCACCACCTGCGTGGGTTATCTCTGCGACTTGAGCACGGGCAAGGTCATCAACACCGAATCGATGATGAACCCCCAGGTACCGTACGGCGAAGATGTGATGTCGAGAATCACCTATGCCATGACGAACCCGGTCGGTCTCCAGACCATGCAGGACGCCATCATCGGCGGTCTCAACGAGATCATCGAGAAGGTGGTGAGCGAGATAAAGAAGGACGGTCCCCATCCGGGATATGCCATTGATGATCTGACCATTGTCTTTAATACCGCTATGCATCATATCTTCCTGGGGCTGAATCCGTCTTATATCGGGCGGTCGCCGTTCATTCCGGCGACCCAGCGCTCACTGAACATCAAGGCAAGAGATCTCGGACTGAGAATCAACCCCGCATCTTACATCCACGTGCTCCCTATTGAGGCCGGTTTCGTCGGGGCCGATAATGTGGGCGTGCTCATTGCCCAGGAACAGTACAACCAGGACGAGATGGTTCTTGTCATCGATGTCGGCACGAACGGAGAGCTCTTACTCGGAAACCGGGACAGGGTCTGCTCCACATCGTGCGCCACCGGTCCCGCCTTCGAAGGCGCCCAGATAAAGTTCGGGATGAGGGCAGCTCCGGGGGCGATAGAGAAGGTCAGGATCGATCCCGAGACAAAGGAGCCCCGGTACAAGGTTATCGGAAAGGCCGACTGGCATACCCACATCGAAGGGAAGATCAATGCG